>CAYLNS010000009.1:0-2269 GCA_964385115.1 uncultured Methylomarinum sp. | reverse complement strand
TTACAACGGGGAATTGGTATTAGCTAATTCCCCGTTTTTTGTTATATAAAGGTAACTATGCAGGCTGAGTATTTACGTATAAAGTAACATGAACTAAGCTGACAAATAGAGTGTCTAGTTTTGTATATGTTGTGATAGGAGAGTGTCAGGTTAACAGGTCTGTCATTCTTTATTCTTATACCAGAATCATTTAGGGTAATAAAATGGCTTATTTTCTAGCAACTTTTGTATTTATGCTGGTTGTGATTGCGATAATGGCAATCGGGGTTATTTTTGGTCGCCGTGCGATAAAAGGTTCATGCGGTGGTGCAAATAATGGTAATTGTGTTTGTGTGAAAAAGTGTGATAAAAGGAAGGCTCTGGAAGCTCAGGCTGAAGAGCAGGATGTTATTTTATCGGATTTAATTAAAAGTGAGGGAAAATGATGTTAACTAAATTAACTATTTCAGATTATATGACCCGGAATGTTTATACGCTTAAAAAGAATGTCAATGTTCTAGCAGCGATTAAGGAGATGCTGGATCATAAGATTACCTCGGCGCCGGTGCTTGATGATAATGACAAACTCATAGGAATGTTTTCTGAAAAAGACAGTATGAAAGTTGTGTTGGATGCTGCGTATAACCAGGATTTCGGGGGTACAGTGGGAGAGTTTATGGCGACTGAGTTTATCAGGGTTGATCCAGATGACAGCATCGTCAAATTGGCTGAGCAGTTTCAAAGCTCTTCGGTTCGGTGTTTCCCGGTTATGGATGATGTCAAATTAGTTGGAGTGATTAGTCGTACGGATGTGTTAAAAGCATTGACAGCAGTTTCTTAAGATTTCAAGAGCTGTGACAAACAGTTTTTATTGGCACGATTACGAGACATTCGGCACCGATCCTCAACGAGACAAGGTGGCGCAATTTGCCGGCATTCGGACTGATTATAAATTTAATATATTAGAAGAACCGGTTTCATTTTATTGTCGGCCGGCGGATGATTGTCTGCCTCACCCTGAGGCCTGTTTGGTTACCGGTATTACACCTCAATTAGCCACACAAAAAGGTATTATTGAGGCTGAATTTGCAGCCAGAATCCATGCTGAGCTGTCAAAAGCCGGCACCTGCACCCTGGGTTATAATAATCTTCGTTTTGATGACGAAGTGACCCGAAACCTGTTTTATCGTAATTTTTATGACCCTTATGCACGGGAATGGCAGAATGGAAATTCCCGTTGGGATTTGATTGATGTAGTCAGGGTTACGCGGGCATTAAGGCCGGATGGAATTATCTGGCCGGAAAGGGAAGGTGGTTTGCCCAGCTTTAAGCTGGAAGATTTGACTCAGGCAAATAAAATTGAGCATGCATCGGCTCATGATGCATTATCTGATGTTTATGCCACGATTGCCATTGCCAAGCTTATCAGTCAAAAGCAGCCTCGACTCTATCAATTTCTTTTACAGCATCGAAGCAAGCATGCTGTTCAACAATTATTAAAGCTTGGTAGTTATACGCCCTTGGTTCATGTCTCAGGCATGTATCCTTCCAGCAAATTCTGCCTGGCTGTTGTATTACCGCTTTGTTTGCACCCAACAAACAACAATGGTGTGATTGTTTATGATTTATCAGTAGCTCCAGATGCCATCATTAATCTGGATATTGATGAAATAAAAAACCGGGTTTTTACGGCAGCGGCTGATTTACCCGATAATATTGACAGAATTCCGCTGAAAACAGTACATATCAATAAATGTCCAGTGTTAGCGCCTGTTTCCGTTATCAGGCCAGAGGATAAAAAGCGTTTAAAATTGGATTATGACTCGATAGAGCGACACCTTGAGAAGATAAAACAGGCGACAGGTTTAGCCGAAAAAATTGCTGCTGTTTTTGACCAGCCGTTTGAAAATAAATTTGATGACCCTGAATTGATGTTATATGGTGGTGGTTTCTTTTCATCCCAGGATAAAATTGAAATGGAAAAGGTGAGATATTCAACACCGACGCAATTGGCTCAACAGACTTTCAACTTTCAGGATAAACGTTTACCTGAATTATTGCTTCGATATAAAGCGCGAAATTATCCCGAAATTTTGGCTGATGCTGAAAGGCAGCAATGGCTGGAATATTGTAAAGAAGTGTTAACTATCAAGGAAAAAGGGCCTTTATTAACACTGGCAGAATTTAATCAAAAGCTTGATGATTTAGCCGGGCAACCTGATACGGATACATCAGTGATTGAAAGCCTGAGGGATTACTCAGGGTCTTTACAGCAGAAGTTTTTGCAGAC
>CAYLNS010000008.1:17837-30374 GCA_964385115.1 uncultured Methylomarinum sp. | reverse complement strand
TTGCCTGGTTAAAAAATTATCCTGTCAGTAATCCCTGATATTCGATATTACCGGCAAAATCAGGAATCAACATTTGCCGCTGAAAGCACCTTAATTATTTCCCTTATCCCTATTAATTCAGTTCAGCGGCTTGGATTTATTCAGCTTCCTCACCGGCGCGGACGTCAAATTCGATTTTCCAGCGCTGCTGTTCATCCTGTTCAGAAATAGCATGAAGCTCCAGTGTGCCGACTTCCGTCACGGCTGATGACAGGTGAACCGGGACGATTTCACCGACGCGGCGACCTTCCTCCGGCAGTGTAACTTCTATTTCATCCAGCTCTTCCAGCTCATCTTCCGACCAGTATTCCAGACGGGTGCCGACTTGGTCTTCGCGGCGGTTATTGGATGCGAAAAAGCGGAAGCGGACGGGTTCACCGACCACCAGGCCAAAGACTTCATCCGGCAAAGACTCTTCTGTACCCTCTTCCATTCCGAATGGTGCGATACACAAGGCCTCGATTTCTGGTGGCATTCCGGGGACGGCAGGCATGGCGCTTTCCACGCCGACATAATAAGAAGCTGCCAGGCCTCCGCGGATACGCACGCCCTGCCCTTTACGGACATAACCATAATAGGCAGCTCCGCGGGCAACGGCCAGATCCAGGTCAGCCCCTTCCAGTAATCTTGCTTCGGGCGCCTGCTCAGAAGCCAGCCAGGAATTGATAATCTGCATCAAACGGTCAGATAAAACCCGGGCTTTTAAAACACCCCCGTTGAATAATACTGCGGTCGGTTGCAGGAAGCTGGCATTTTCCGGCAGATTGATGTCTTTTAATTCATCAGTTGCTGACAATTGTTTGCTTAAAAAAGCAGCCAGATGGCGGGTAATACCGGCATCCTGAGCGTATGGCAACCCGGCTGTTCTTAAGCCTGAACGCGGCCTGGAGACTGGCTTTTCGTTAACAGGAACTTCCGGTAAAAAGCCTTCGACCAGTACCCGCGTTAATTCATCCCGGGTGAGTTCTGTTCTTAAGCTGCCACCGATTAATGAGGAACCCCGACTGGCCACAACCAACGGAATATTATCAAGGCTTTCATCATTAAACAGTTTTTCTTTGGCGTCCCGGCAGGCATGCGTCAGGGATTGAATCTGCCAGGCTTCCAGGCGCTTGCCGGATTCCTTTTCCAGCTTGGCTTTAACGGTATAGGCCAGAGCCAGGTCCATATTGTCACCGCCCAGCAGGATATGGTCTCCTACCGCTACCCGGGTCAATTCCAGATTGCCATCATTTTCGGTCACGGCGATTAACGATAAATCGGTGGTGCCGCCACCAATATCGACCACCAGAATAATATCACCAACCGACACATGGTTGCGCCAGTCGCCTTCGCTGTTTTCAATCCAGCTGTATAAAGCCGACTGTGGCTCTTCCAGTAATATAGCCTGATTCAAGCCCACCGAACGGGCGGCTTCCACCGTTAATTCCCGTGCTGCCGGATCAAAAGAAGCCGGCACGGTGATGGTGACGTCCTGTTGATTTAATTCAGCTTCTGGGTGTTTATAATGCCAGGCATCAACCAGATGTTGCAGATAAGCCTGAGTCGCCTGAAAAGGAGAGATGCGTTCGATTTCCTCCGGGGCATCGGCTGGCAGAATAGCCGCTTTACAGTCAACGCCGGCATGACACAGCCAGCTTTTGGCGCTGGCCACCAGACGTATCGGGGTTTTACTACCCATGTTACGGGCAATCTCCCCGACCAGATGCTCAGGTTTGGCTGTCCACGGCAATGCTGTTGAACCTTCGGGGATTTCGGCTTCATGAGCCAGATATAAAAACGATGGCAGCTGTTTTTTATCTTCCACTTCGCCGGGTTCAATCAGCTGTGGAATATCCATCACTTCCTGAACAATCTCATCATCCGTTTCCTGCAAATCGACATAAGAAATCACACAATGCGTGGTTCCCAAGTCAATCCCGACCGAAAAACGCGGGCCCTCAGAGTCATTGTCTTCAGGTTTGTTTTCAGAGATTTCCTCTGATTGCATATTTTCTTCGCTTGTTGGCTCAGATGCCGACTGCTCATTTTGAGCATCATTATTGACATGTCCAAATAATCCACTCATAACTCCACCTCCGCCGGAGCGATAATATTCGGATTATGACCTTCTGTTAATTTGGGCAGATTGATTTCTGTGACTTTCCAGCCTTTATGAACCAGCTTGCCGGTAAAAGGTGGCTCACCGACAATATTACCCGTCAATCGTATCAGCGATGAGTCGAAGCCTTTGTCAAGAGTAATGTTGCTGCCCTCAGGCTCTTTACGGATAGTATCCAGTTTGATATGTTCCTGTATGACTTTTTTGCATCCTTCATGGACAACCCGGGCAGCAATGCCTACATCTGCATCACTGTACTGACTGACATCTTCATTGATAAAGTCGACAAATCGCGCTTCTTTCTGCAACATACCCAGCAATTGCAAGGCCGCATCAGGCGTCGCTTCTTTTAAGATGACGGGCTCAGGCGCCGGCGCTTCAACCAGCTTTTCAACCTCGACAATTTTTTCAACAATCTTGACTTCCGGCTCAACCGGTGACGCTTGTAATTGTGCCTGTTTTTCTTCGGCTTTTTTACGGCAACGGTTATGGCCGACAATAACAGCCAGCAATACGGCTATCAGTGTAAAAGCCAGGATTAACACCGTGGCCGCCAGACACACATGCCATAAATCAAAAGTGGTTGGTTTTAAGGATAAATCAATCGTATAAAGAGTATTCATGGATTGTAAGTTGCTTTATTTGGAATGAGCAGCCGCTTTTGCAGCTTCCTGATACATAAGTTGTTTTAGCAGTCTTCGGGTCAGCTGTATGCGCATTTTTTTCAGATGCCGATCGGCAATCACATCAGGCACTTTGGCATCGGTATAAACTTTGCGCATTTCAGCCAGAACCGGCTCACAGCGCTTGATGATTGCTCCCGTTGCGGTACGGCTTTCGATACTGGCATAGCCCTTTTTCTGCATTTCTTTGACGATACAGCTTTTATAGTTGAACTGGGCGGTTTGAATTTTTTTAATCGTATCTTCTTTTAAGGTCGTACTGTGCCATTCATTTTTAGGGTCATTAGCTAATGCACTGCTGCTGGCTAATACAAAAGCCAATATAAAAAGTCTTTTCATTGTTTTTCTCCATTATCTATGGATAGTTGAAGCCGCTAATTTTACGCGAACTGAGGTATGGTAGTCTAAAGATTTAATCGACCAGCAAGGGCTTGACGATGCTGTCAAAGGCTTCCTGACTGAATATGCCCTGCTGCATAAAGACAAGATGGCCGTCCCTGCCGATAATTACGGTAAATGGCAACACGCCAAATGGATCGCCCCATTGTCGGAGCAGACTGTATTGACTTTCCATATCCGCCTGAAGTACCGGATAATTGATGCCCACGGTTCTGACAAAGTTCTGTAATTTTCGTTTGTCATCCAGCCCGACACCGATAATTTGCAAGCCTTTATCCGCATAACTTTTTTGCCAGAGTATTAAATCCGGAATTTCAAGCTGACAAGGCCCGCACCAGGTAGCCCAGAAATTAAGCATGATAATGTTTCCATGCCATTCATATAAGTTATGGGTTTTTCCCTCCAAATCGTCTAAGATTAATGGAGGCAGCTTCCAGGCATTATCAATTCTTGACCGTTCTGCCTGCGCAGACGGTAAAAAAAACATTATAATCAGGCTGAAACTGAATAAAACTGGAAGGCGGAACAATGGTTTAAGCATAAATCTTCTGGTAGTATATAATATTAACACTTACTAAAATACTGTAATTGACAAACAACTATGCGGCATTTTTACAAACAAGCAAGTCTTTTATTCGCCCTGCTCTGGTTTAATGGCGGGGCCATAGCAGCTAACGATACCCTTGAACCCTTCACCTTGCAACAGGCAGTTGATTACGCCCACAAGCATAATCCCAATTTGCAGATTATGCAGGAACGAATAGGTCAGGCACAGGCGCAATTGGGTGAAGCGTTATCGGCATTTTATCCCCAGGTCAATGTGCGCCTGGGATATGAACACACTGACAATCCTGCCCGGGCTTTTGCGATGATTATTTCCCAGCGCCGGCTGGATTTTGCCAACACCAATTTTAATCATCCGGGCGGCGTGGATAATTATCGCCCCGAAGTCAGCGCACAATATTCTCTGTTTCGTGGGGGACAGGATTATTATGCATCAAAAGCTGCCGAATCTGCCGTTGTTGCCGCTACGTTAGATGAAGCAGCCATCAAAAACCAACTGACTGAATGGGTGACTTCCGCTTTTTATGCCTATCTGGCCGCACTTGAAAACCATAAAGTCAGCCTGCGCTCTATCGAGGCCGTAGCCAGTGAATTGAAGCAAAGCAAAATCCGTTATGATGCCGGGACCGAACTCAAATCAGATGTTTTATCCTTGGAAGTGCAACTGGCCGCTGCCCAGGATAATGAAATTCATGCCGCCAATGCATCAGAACTGATTCTGACCAGTCTGAAAACGCTACTAGGCCTGAATTCCGAACAGACATTTACCATTGACACAAAAGCAGGCCATAACTTACCCAAACATCCCGATAGTTTTAATCAATTATTGGCTGATGCACTAGCAAAACGTCCGGAATTGAAAGCCGCCGAAAAAAGACTGGAAATGGCGGATAAACAACTGCGCGCCGCACAAGGTGCTTACCTGCCAACAGCCAATGCTTATGTCAATTATGGCTCAGACAGCAAAAACCTTGATTTCAGCACCAACCGCGATAACGTCAGTGCCGGCGTGATGGTGCAAATGAACCTGTTTTCCGGTTTCAGGGACAGCGAGCGTATTAACAAAGCCAAACATCAGCTCTCCATCGCCAAGAGACAGCTGACGCAGACTCGTTTAAACATTGAGAAAGAAGTCAAATCCGCCCGGCTTAAATTAAAAGAGGCTCTGAATCGGTTGACCGTGACCACTGCTTCCGTTGCCTCGGCTGAAGAAGCGCTGCGTATGGTGAAAGCACAACGGGATGCTGGTACCGTAACGGTTACTCGTTATATTGAAGCGGAAGTAGCCCGTGATCAGGCACATGCTAGAAAAATTGCTGCATATTATGATGCGCTCAGGGCAAAAGCCCAACTCAATCAGGCTGTTGGTTATTAAAAGGACTCGAACATGAAAATATTGACTGAAAATAAATGGCTGATTCCTGTGCTGTCTATTACAGGGCTGTTACTCGTTATTTTGTTTGCTTTAGGTGTTATCGGCGGTCCTGATCAAGTCCCGCCAGGTAATACAGCCATCAAGGACACAACCCCGCTGCCGCCTGGAGCAAAAACCCTGACGCTGGGTGAACAACAATCCGATAATATTATTTCCTGGCCGGGCACTATCAAATCCCGCAGCGTTGCTAAAATAGCCCCCAAATTCAGCGCCCGTATTCTGGACGTCACCGTCAATGCCGGCGACACCGTTAACAAAGGTGATGTACTGGCCCGACTGGATAAGGCTGATTTGCAGGCCGCCTGGCAGGAAGCAAAATCAGCGCTGGATTCAGCACGCGCCCAGGCTGCCAGAGCCAATGCCGATGAAAAAAGAATCAAAGAGCTTTACAGCAAAGGTGCGGCCACTCGGCAAAATTATGATACGACCATCGCTATGGCGCGCTCCGCCCGGGCCGCAGTCAGTCGCGCGCTGGCCGCAGTTAAACGCATCAGCGCCAATCTGAATGAAAATATTCTCAAAGCTCCGTTTGACGGCATTGTCAGTGAACGTTTGCAAGAGCCGGGTGATATGGGCTTACCGGGTGTTCCCGTGGTCATCGTTCAAAAAGCCGATGATTTGCGGGTAGAAGCCGCAATTCCCACTCATTGCGCTAAACGCATCCATCTGGGTATGGATGTCAGTATCCGGGTGGATGCATTAAACAAGAATATTCATGCAAAAATTGATGAGATTGTTCCGGAAATTGACCCATTAACCCGCACACAACTGGTTAAAGCCGCATTACCGTCTGCTGAAGGACTGGTTCCGGGATTGTTCGCCTGGATGAAACTGAGCTGTGGCGACAGCAAAAATATTCTGCTGATACCAAGCTCTGCGGTTATGCATTTTGGTCAGTTGGAAGCCGTTAAAATTGTGGATGGAAACCAGGTTTATACCCGTCATATCCGCACCGGAAAACAACAGGGCGACAAAGTTGAAGTATTGTCCGGCTTGCGTAAAGGAGAAACCATTTTGATTAATACGGGATTACAGCAATGAGTCATAGTCAGGATACCACCCGAGACAGCCTGACTGTTCGTATTGTCAGGTTATTTACCACCTCGCAATTATCATTACTATTTATCATTATTTCATTGCTGGCGGGCGCCGTTGCCTTGGTATTAACGCCACGGGAAGAAGATCCGCAGATTATCGTTCCGGTAATGGATGTTTTTGTTGAATTTCCGGGCGCATCCAGCAAAGAAGTTGAAATGCTGGTCACGACACCGCTGGAGGCATTGCTTTATCAAATCCCCGGGGTTGAGTATGTCTATTCTGCATCCAGACCCGGCCAGGCTTTGGTGACGGTTCGCTATTATGTTGGCGAAGACATGGAAAAAAGCCTGCTTAAAACCCGTGACAAACTACGCGCCAATCTGGATTTGATTCCACCCGGCGTCACCAATTGGATGGTCAAACCTGTGGAAATTGATGATGTCCCCATTGTTATGCTGACATTATCCCCGCAAAATGATGTCTATGACTCCATGACTATCCGTCGGATTGCGGATGAATTGATTGAACGCCTCAGAACCATCGACAATATTGGTAAAAGCTGGGTGGTCGGTGGCGCGGCACGACGTATTTCAGTTTACCCGGACCCCGCCAGAATGGCGTCCAGACAAACGACATTACTGGAAATACGCCAGGCGCTGGCCAATCAGAACGTCAATATTCAGGCAGGCGCATTTGAACGTGGCGGCGAAGAGTTTCTGGTTGAAGCCGGTCCTCATTTCAAAACACCTGAAGAAGTCAGTTCCGCCGTCATTAAAAGTGTTAATGGAAGACTGGTCTACTTACGCGATGTCGCAACGGTCATAGATGGCCCCGAAGACCCTGAGCATTACACCCGTATTGGATTTGGCCCGGCTGTTGAAGAAATGAAAACAGTCGGTCATGCATTGGGACCCAACCCTGAGATGGGACACGAACGTGAGATGGTCACCATCGCTATCGCCAAACGCAAGGGAAGCAATGCCGTCCATGTGGCCGAAGACATATTGAAATTAACAGAACAATTACGAGGAACATTAATCCCCGACGATGTTTTGTTGACCGTCACTCGGAATTATGGTGAAACGGCTGACCATAAAGTCAATGAACTGGTTGATCATTTAGGTATTGCGATTATTACAATTGTTGTCTTGCTGGCATTGGCATTGGGTTTGAAAGAATCCTTTATTGTCGCTATTGCTATCCCGATGACTTTTGCCATAACCCTGTTCTGTGATCTGCTGTTTGGTTATACCATCAACCGGGTCACTTTATTTGCCTTGATTCTGGCGCTCGGAATATTGGTTGATGACCCGATTGTGGATGTTGAAAATATCCACCGGCATTATAAATTACGCAGAGAACCACCTTTACGTGCTTTGTTAACGGCTATTGATGAAATCATGTCCCCCACCGTTATTGCCACTTTCGCGGTTATCCTGTCATTTATTCCGATGTTTTATATTACCGGCATGATGGGACCTTATATGGCGCCAATGGCTTTTAATGTTCCGGTTGCCATGCTGCTGTCTTTGGTGATAGCGATTACCATCACACCCTGGGCCAGCTATCGCTTATTGAAAAAAGATTATGGCAAGGACCATGGCGAGCCTTTTGTGCTGGAAAAATCACCAGGCTATAAGGTCTATAGTCGTGTTTTAGGACCTATTATTGCAACACCTGCACGTTGTCGCTGGTTTTTAGTCATTATTTTTATTGCCTTTATTGGCGCGGCCATGCTGGCTGTCACTCGGGTCGTCCCTTTAAAATTATTACCTTTTGATAATAAAAACGAGCTGCAATTGGTTATTGATATGCCCAGAGGCTCAACACTGGAGGAAACGGATGAGGTGGCGCGAGCACTTGGCCGCTATCTGGCGACAGTCAATGAGGTGACTGATTATGAATCTTATGTTGGACTGGCTTCGCCGATGGATTTTAATGGTATGGTCAGACATTATTATCTGAGAAAAGGCAGTTACGTTGGCGATATTCGTATTAATCTGGTTGAAAAAGAAAAACGCGCTCAGCAATCGCATCAGATTGCTTTGCGTATTCGTCCCGAGATAGAACGCATCGCAAAACAGTATGACACCAAAATCAAAATTGTTGAATTGCCCCCTGGCCCGCCGGTGCTGGCCACAATTGTTGCAGAAGTTTATGGACCACCCCAGGCCAGTTACGAGGATATTATCCAGGTTTCAAATAATGTAAAAGCCCGATTGGGTACATTTGACGGAATCGTTGACCTGGATGATTTGGTGGATGAACCCCATAAACAGATTCATTTTATGTTAAACCGGGAAAAAGCCGCCCAACAAGGTGTCACGGCTGCCCAGGTCGCGGCAACTTTAAAGACTGCCTTATCGGGCCAAATAGCGGGCACCGTTCATATTGTCACGGAAAGAAAGCCGCTGATGATTGATTTGCAGCTACCCCGGGCTATTCGTTCATCACCGGTTGATTTACAGGCATTACGGGTTAAATCCCGCACCGGCCAACTCATACCCCTTAGCGAAATTGGAACCATACATCATGAATGGGGAAACCAGACCATTTATCATAAAAACCTCAAACCCTTGTCTTATGTAACTGCGGAAATGGCCGGACGTGCGCCCGTTGAAGCCGTGCTTGACATGTTTGACAGTCTTGATAAAAAACCCTTACCTGAAGGTTATCGCGTTGAAATGGCGGGTGAAGGTGAATGGAAAATCACCGTTGACGTGTTTAGGGATTTGGGACTGGCCTTTGCAGCGGCCCTGGTGATGATTTATATTCTGCTGGTTGGGCAAACCGGGTCATTAGGTATTCCGGCCATCATGATGATTGCCATTCCACTGACTATTATTGGAATTATGCCGGGTTTCTGGTTGATTAACCTGTTTACCGAACCGGTTGCCGGATATAACACACCGATTTATTTTACAGCAACTGCCATGATTGGCATGATTGCATTGGCTGGCATCGTTATCAGAAACTCGGTTATTCTGATTGATTTCATTGAAAAAACTTATAACCGGGACGAGGAAACCACACTCCCTCAAGCGTTGATTGAAGCCGGTTCTATCAGAATTACCCCTATTTTTCTGACAGCCGCGGCCGCTGTATTTGGATCATTTATTATTGTCC
The DNA here is from genome assembly GCA_964385115.1 of uncultured Methylomarinum sp. GTDB lineage: Bacteria > Pseudomonadota > Gammaproteobacteria > Methylococcales > Methylomonadaceae > Methylomarinum. The sequence continues at coordinate 20,989 of CAYLNS010000008.1, read as the reverse complement.
TTGATCCTATTTTTTCCGGACTGGCCTGGAGTTTTATCTTCGGAATAGTCGCTTCCACATTATTCTCGCTGGTGGTGATTCCAGTGGTTTATTATCTCATCATGCGAAATAAACCCAAGCAGAGAGACATACCCGAAGAAGCATAAATCCATTCAAAAAATTTGGGCAACAAGGAAGTTGTCCAAACCGCTATAATACTGCTTTGTACTTTTTAATATCAGTTAAGTGTTTGTGCCATGGCTGACGCCATAAAACCTGCAGGGATGTGTACGACGTGTTCTGGAATAAGTAACTGATATTAAATACCTGAATACGCTGAGTTGTTACTTTATTGATTGGGAAACTGAGAGTGTCAGAAACACGACGATTTTTTCTACAGCAAACAGCGAAACTGTTTTTTGCCATCAACTTCATCATTCCTCGTTTAGCCTGGGGAAAGTGGCCACAGCAGTTTTTTGCTGAAGGCAGTCTTGAACAAACCGTAAAACGCCTGTTCAATGATGCTGAATTTATTGATACAAACAAAATCAACATACAATTGCCAAGAGTGGCTGAAAATGGCGCCATTGTACCCATCAAAATCAAAAGCAGTCTGGAAAATATTGAAAAAATCTATATCCTGATTGAAAAGAATCCGGTTCCATTAGCGGCTGAATTTCAGCTTTCTCCAGAAGTTGCCATTGATTTATCCGCCCGCCTGAAAATGGCTGAAAGCTGCCAGGTCATCGTTGTCGCCTCTTCTGGAGACAAGCTCTACCGTAACCAGCGGTTTGTTAAAGTCACTGTCGGCGGCTGTGGAGGATAAATGTCCAGTATTCGTATCAGAAGCAAATTATCGGGTAACAAAGTCCAAATCAGAATCCTGATTGCCCACCCCATGGAAAACGGCAGAAACCGTGACCCTGAAACAAAAAAGCTGATCCCGGCTCATTTTATCCAGGAACTTGTTCTGTCACATAATGACCAGCCGGTTATTCAGGCCAGTCTGGGTGGCAGTATCTCGAAAAACCCTTTTTTTACCTTTGTGCTCAAAAATGCCCGGGCCGGTGACAAAATCACCGTTAGCTGGATTGACAATCAGGGGATTTCTGATACCCGGGATCATTTTATCAAACCGATATGATTAACAGACAAGCCAGTTGCAGTGATATTTTTGAAGCGGATTTAATGCCGGTGGAGCAAGCCAGAAAGCATATTCTGTCACAGGTTCACCCACTTACGGGATATGAGGTGTTAGCCATTGAAAAAGCCAGAAACCGCACGCTGGCTGAAACCATAATTGCCCCGTTTAATGTACCGCCTCATGCAAATTCTGCAGTAGACGGATTTGCCATCAATAGCCAGGATATTCCGCAACAAGGTATCAAGACACTTCCTGTTGCAGGCCGTATTCATGCAGGTAATAGTCAATCTGTATCCTGTCACCCCGGACAATGCTACCGCATTATGACCGGTGCACGTATTCCTGAAGGAGCTGATACCGTAGTCATGCAGGAACATGTCAATATTCTGGAACAGGCCATTCAAATTGATTATCAGATTCAACCCGGCAGTAATATCCGTCAGGCCGGAGAAGATTTAGCCAAAGATGAAACCATTTTATCGCCTGGAAAATTGCTTACACCTCCGGATATTGGCTTGTTGGCTTCGCTGTCGCTGACGGAAGTCAAAGTTTCCCGCAAATTACGGGTGGCCATCGCCTCAACCGGCAATGAAATCTATGAACCGGGCGAGCCACTCCAGCCGGGCGCTATTTATGACAGTAATCGCTACAGCCTTCTGGCTGCACTTTCCAGGCCGGATATCGAAATCATTGATTTAGGAATTTTACAGGATGACCCGGATTTACTGTTACAACAGTTTAACAAAACCAGTCTGATTGCAGATGTCATCATCTCTTCGGGGGGCGTATCGGTAGGCGAAGCCGATTTTACCAAAACGGCTCTGAAATCGGCCGGCCAGATTGAATTCTGGAAACTGGCTATGAAACCCGGACGTCCCATGGCATTTGGTCAGTTAAATGATTGTCTGTTTTTTGGCTTACCAGGAAACCCGGTGGCGGTCATGGTAACCTTTTATCTGTTTGTATTGCCTGCGCTGGAAAAACAACTCGGGGTGTTAAACAAACCCATTGCACCGGAAATCAGCGTAAAAACCTGCGAATCCATTCGTAAAAGAAAAGGACGGACTGAAGTGGTGCGCGGCATTCTGGAATTTAAAAACCGGGAATGGCAGGTTCGAACAACCGGCAAACAAGGTTCCGGCATACTCCGCTCGATGAGCCAGGCTAATGCCTTTATTATTCTTGAACATGACAGGAAAACAGTCGAAGCCGGTGAATATGTCACCGTACAGCCATTTGCCGGATTACTATAACCTCATTTATAATATGGGTTTTTATTATCGTGGCTCATCATGCATACCCAGGTAAAATGTAACAATTGCAGTCTGGACAATATCTGCCTGCCGCGAGGCTTGTCCAGTCACGAAATCAATCATATCAGCAATATTGTCAAGGCCCGAAAAACTCTGCAAAGAGGCGAATTTTTATACCGTCAAGGGGATCAATTCAGTGGCGTTCTGGCGATAAAATCAGGCAGTGCCAAATTGGTTGCCGACGATTCCCATGGCAATGAGCATATCCTGGATATTCTGTTACCCGGAGAATTGCTGGGTTTTGACGGCATCTCTAAAAACCTTTACCACTGTTCGGCCATCGCGCTGGAAACCAGCAGTTTTTGTCTACTGCCCGCCCAATCAATCGATCAGATGATTACCCATGTCCCCGGGCTGGCTCGTGAATTATTCCGTCACTCTGGCGATAAAATAAACAATAACAATATCCATCGAGTCATGGCCAAAAGACCTGCCGAAGAGCGCCTGGCCTTTTTTCTGATTGAATTATCCGAGCGTTTAAAAACCCGTGGATTTTCATCGAAAGAATTTACTCTTTCCCTGACGCGCCAGGAAATAGGTAATCATTTAGGGCTGGCATTGGAAACGGTCAGCCGAATCCTGAAGAGATTCCAGCAACAAGGCATTATCCAGGTCAAAAACAAAGCCATAACCATTAAAAAACAGGATGCTTTAAGAGCCATATTACAGCCTGTTGAAAGTGAACTGTTCTAAGAATATGCCTGGACTTTAATTGA
>CAYLNS010000008.1:0-17737 GCA_964385115.1 uncultured Methylomarinum sp. | reverse complement strand
TATTACAGCCTGTTGAAAGTGAACTGTTCTAAGAATATGCCTGGACTTTAATTGACTCCTCGTCACTATTCGACGTGTTTAACAGATTTGAAATTAGTAGCGGCAAGTCTTCATTACTGCTTCACGAACCTTTATGTCTAAGCGCCTTCATGGTATCCCCCATCTGTTGCAACTCCTGCTCAGTCAGACTTTCCTGAACTCTGGGGGAAAAATCTTCATCTTCTCGGGTCAGGTGTTCCCGCTGGATTTGTTCAAATTCAGTTGCAAGGTGTTTGAGCAGACCGGTATTGATAATTTTCTCAGGTTGAGACAAATAAGTGGCCAGTTTATCCCAGGCTTTTTCAATTTCTTCATGATCCAGCATTAACCTTTCCATCATGCCATCAACCAAAGCTGATTTTCCCAGCATCAATGGAAACAAGCCCTGTTCTTCATCCTGATGATGTAACAGATTGGCATGCTGATAGTGCCAGAAATTTTCCATACACTGATAAGCCAGCGCTTCATTGATGCCCTGCTTATCAATTTCATCAACCAGTTTCAATAACTGCTCACCTCTTTCCAACAGATTTTCGTGATAGGCTTTTAATACCAGCAGACCATTGGAAAAATCACTGGCAGGATCGGTAAATTTAAATTGCATGGAATAATTAAAAGATAATTTAAGAAATGGGGATTGATGGAGAAAATTCTCCACCAATCCGAAAGAATTTAACGCTGTTTGACAAACTTGGTTCTGACTAATTGATAAGGTCTGAACATATAGCCTAATGGCGCACTCCAGACATGAACCAAACGGGAAAAAGGAAACAGAAAAAACACACTCATGCCCAAAAACAAATGCAGTTTATAAATAAAACCGACATTGTTCAGCAAAGTATAATCGGGATTTAATGTCAGCACACTTTGTACCCAATCAGCCAGAGCGACCATCGTTGACGCATCGCCATTAATGGCGTGGTAAATCGATACCGGAATCGTAATCAGGCCAACCGTTAATGTGACCAGTATCCAGTCCAGAATAAAAATATCCATAAAGCGGCTGTTGGCGCGAACGCGAGGGTTAAACATACGTCTGCGCCATAAAATCACACCCCCAATCATACAAATACTGCCAAAAAGTGCACCCAGACTGATGGCAATGACCTGATGTGCCATGTCAGAAATTCCTAAACCTAAGAACACTTGATGCGGCGTTACCAAGCCGGCAAAATGACCGAAAAACAAAGCCAGAACACCAATATGAAACATGATACTGCCTTTTCTCAGCTGTTCTTTTTCAAACAACTGGCTTGAATCGGCTTTCCAGGTATATTGCTCCCGGTCAAAACGAATCAGGCTGCCCAATAAAAATGTGGTCAGTGCAACGTAAGGATACACCCCAAAAATTGTGTTAGCTATATTCATAATAATACCTATGCTGCAATGGTTGCCAATGTGCCATGCCGCTCTATGAGTCTGAGCAATGGAGCATATGGACTGTTGGCTTCTTCAAGATTGGTTGCAATAATATCGATTGCCTGGGTTGTCTGCTGAAGAAATTTCCGGGCGCTGTCCTCATCATCCATAGTGGCGACATATTCCAGAATCAATGGCAGATAATCAGGCAATTCGCCATCGGCTATTTCAAAACCCGTCGCTTTGTACAGCTCAGACAGCTCAATCAGCGCAGGCCCCCTGTCCCGGTCCTGCTCATCAAATAAATGATAAGTCAGATACAGCGAATGCCGGCTGTGTAAGTCAAAGGTATCGACATATTTTGCCTGAAACCGGGTAATGCTCATCTGACTGGCCCAGTCGATAAAGTCTGTCAGAACTTGTCGATCATCAGTTGATAAGCTTTTATCATTATTCACCAATGCTCTGATTTCATCCCATTCTTCAACCATCTGCTTATCGGGATATTCCAGAAACACCGATAAAAGTTTATAAACGGTGATCATACGGTTTCTCCATCAGAACGCTTGGCTGCCGGATGATAGCGAACAAACTCCAGCACATCCTCGGTTTTTTTACGACGATCAGGAAACAGTGAGGCATTCGGGCTGATACTGCAGCCATCGTTACCAAAACTAAAACCATTCTGCCCCTGAAAACTATGAAAGTCCTCCTGGCGTAATTCTTCATGACTGGTTGGAATCACAAAGCGGTCTTCGTAATTGGCAATAGCCATATAACGATACATTTCGCGCACTTGCTGTTCATTTAAACCGACTTCTTCCAGTACTGCTAAATCAGTTTTGTTTTCAACATTTAATGACCGATAGAAACTACGCATGGCAATCAGACGTTTTAATGCCAGGACAACAGGTTCTTCTTTACCCGCGGTAAACATATTGGCCAGATATTGAATCGGCATACGCAATGTTTCAATCTTAGGAATCACGCCATCTGGCGCTGTTTCAAGATTGCCCTGATCAATTTGAGATTGTACCGGCGATAAAGGTGGCACATACCAGACCATCGGCAGCGTACGAAATTCCGGATGCAATGGAAATGCAACTTTCCAGTCTTTAATCAACTTGTAAATAGGTGATTGCTGAGCCGCTTCCAGCCATGATTCAGGAATACCATCGGCACGCGCCTGGGCAATCACTTCCGGATCATTTGGATCGAGAAACAGGTCCAACTGGGCATCATATAAATCCTGCTCATTTTCGGTTGAAGCCAGTTCAGAAATTCTGTCCGCATCATAAAGCATCACACCGTTATAACGGATACGGCCGACACAGGATTCTGAACAAACCGTTGGCAGGCCCGATTCAACCCGCGGATAACAGCCAGTACATTTTTCCGCCTTGCCGGATTCCCAGTTATAAAACATTTTTTTGTAAGGACAGGCGCTGATACACATCCGCCAGCTACGGCATTTATCCTGATCGACCAGTACAATGCCATCTTCCTCTCGTTTATACAAAGAACCTGACGGACAGGCTGCCACACAGGATGGATTGGCGCAATGGTTACACATCCTGGGCAGATACATCATGAAGGACTGTTCAAACTCGGCAAAAACCTGTTTTTCCATATCCCGGAAATTCTGGTCCTTACCCCGATGCTTGAACGGACCGCCCATATCATCTTCCCAGTTGGGACCCCATTCGATTTTCTCCATGCGTCGACCGTCAATCAGTGATCGCGGCTGAGCGGTTGGCGTGGCCTCGGAAAGCGGCGCATTTTGTAAATGCGCATAATCGTAGGTGAACGGCTCGTAATAATCATCAATCGTTGGCATATTGGGATTCTGAAAAATATTTTTCAGAATCGTTCTACGGTTACCGGATTTTAACTGCAATTCACCATCAACCAGTTCCCAGCCGCCGTTCCATTGTTCCTGGTCTTCCCAGTTTTTAGGGTAGCCGATGCCGGGTTTGGTTTCTACATTATTAAACCAGGCATATTCCACCCCTTTTCGGTTAGTCCAGACATTTTTACAAGTGACTGAACAGGTATGGCAACCAATACACTTATCGAGATTGAAAACCAGTGAAAAATTTGCTCTTACTTTCATTCTCTTATCCTTTAATCCTGTTCAACACTATAAGGAGCCTGAGGAACACCTTCAGGGTTTAATGCTTGCTCACGCTCTGGCGTCAACACATTTTCCAGCCAGTTAATATCCGGGTTTTCAATTTTATGCACCAGTACATATTCATCCCGTTGTGAACCTACTGTACCGTAATAGTTAAATCCATAACTCAGCTGGGCATAACCGCCAATCATATGCGTAGGCTTGACCGTTACCCGAGTCACACTGTTATGGATACCGCCCCGTTTACCGGTAGTTTCAGACCCCGGCGCATTCACATTTTTTTCTTGGGCATGATACATCAACGCCATGCCATCCGGCACCCGCTGACTGACAATAACGCGCACCATGGCCGCGCCATTGATATTCATCACTTCAACCCAGTCATTATCCTGCAGGCCGATGGAGTCGGCATCATTTTCAGAGACCCAGATATGCGGCCCGCCACGGGACAAGGTCAACATTCTGAGGTTGTCATGATAGGTACTGTGAATACCCCATTTGCCATGCGGAGTAATCCAGTTCAGTTTCAGGTATGGCTTGCCATTGAGTTTTTTCGCCATGATTTCGGTACTCTGCATATCAACCGCAGGCCGATAACTACAGAAGCCTTCACCAAAGTCTCTCATCCACTGATGATCCTGATAGAACTGCGCCCTGCCCGTTAAGGTACGGAAAGGAATACGCTCATGGATATTGGTATAGCCGGCATTGTAGCTGACATTTTCTGACTCAATACCGCTCCAGGTCGGCGCGGTGATAATCTTGCGCGGTTGCGCCTTGATATCCCGGAAGGTGATTTTGTCATCTTCTCGCGGCAGCGCCAAATGGGTATGATCCACGCCAGTTTTATGGCTCAGTGATTGCCAGGACTTGACCGCTACATCACCATTGGTTTCAGGCGCCAGCGCCAAAATAGCCTCACAGACATTAATATCCTGTTCTAACGACGGCATGCCTTGACTGACACCCTCTTCCTGAATGGTGTAACAAATTTCCTTCAGATGTTCATATTCCTTTTCGGTATTCCAGTCGATACCCTTGATATTATTACCCTGCTCTTTCAGCAATGGCCCCAGAGCGGTATATTTTTTATAGGTATCGGCAAAATTACGCTCAACCACTTTTAACAGCGGCAGACTCTTGCCCGGCACAGGCTCACACTCACCTTTTTTCCAGTCCTGCACAGCCAAAGGCTGAGCCAGTTCAACCGGGGTATCATGTAAGATGGGCATTGCAACCAAATCTTTCTGGGTACCCAAATGTTTTTCAGCCAGTTCAGAAAACCTTTTTGAGATGGTCTTAAAAATTTGCCAGTCAGACTTGGATTCCCAACCTGGGTCAACCGCCTGGGTTAATGGATGGATAAAAGGATGCATGTCCGTGGTATTCAAATCATTTTTCTCATACCAGGTGGCAGTTGGCAGCACAATATCGGAATAAGCACCGGTTGAATTCAGCCGGAAATTAATATCGACCATTAAGTCCAGTTTGGCAATCGGCGCATCTTTATGCCATTTAATTTCCTTGCCTTCCGCTTCAGGTAAAACATCCTGCATGACACCATTTTGTGCACCCAGCAGATGTTTCAGAAAATATTCATGTCCTTTGGCGCTGGCGCCAATCAAGTTGGCCCGCCAGACAAACATATTTCTGGGATGATTTTCCGGTGCATCAATATCTTCGGCGGAAAATGCAATATCGCCCGACTTTAGCTTGCCAATCAAATAATCGGCCACGCCTTTTTCATCGCTTGCGCCCGCCGCTTCCGCCTCTTTAACAATATCCAAAGGATTCTTATTAAAATGAGGCGCTGAAGGCAACCAGCCCAAACGCTGTGACACCACATTATAATCTGCCAGCTTATAGCCTTTATAATTTTCCTGTGCGGTTGATGCCAGCAACGCATCGGCATCCAGTGTTTCGTATCGCCATTGGTCCGTATGAAAGTAAAAATACGTAGTACCATTCATATGGCGTGGCGGTTTTTGCCAGTCCAGCGCAAAAGCGATAGGCGCCCAGCCCGCTTGTGGACGCAGCTTTTCCTGACCCACATAATGCGCCCATCCGCCACCGCTTTGGCCTACACAGCCGCACATATGCAGCAGATTCATAATGGCGCGATAATTCATATCGTTGTGATACCAGTGATTCACACCGGCACCCAAAATAACCATCGATTTACCCATGGTTTTTGAGGCATTATCGGCAAATTCACGCCCGGTACGGATGATATCAGCCTGTTTTACCCCGGTAATTTTCTCAGCCCAGGCCGGAGTATTCGGAATGGATGCATCATCATAACCTTTAGCGCATTCTCCACCCAGCCCGCGGTCGATACCGTATTGGGCCAGTTGTAAATCAAAAACAGTGGCAACCAATACTTCCTTACCATTGAGTTGTAATTTTTTAACCGGAATATTGCGTTTGAAAGGCTGGTCAGTCCCTGACTGAAAATCAGGAAATAATACTTCGGCCACATCATCTTTATCAAAAATAAGACTCAGCCGCGGTTTGCTTTCGCTATTACCTTTTTTTGCCGGTTTTAAATTCCATTTACCTTCCTCACCCCAACGAAAACCAATTGAACCATTCGGTGCAATCACATCGCCTGTTTTCTCGTCAATAACAACAGTTTTCCATTCAGGGTTGTTAGTTTCATTTAAAGACTGGTCAAAATCGGATGCTCTGACAAATCTTCCAGCTGTGAGAGAATCTCCGTGTTTGTCCAGCATGACCAGTAAAGGAAGGTCGGTATAGGTTCTGGCATATTCTTCAAAATAAGGATCTTGCTTATCAACATGAAACTCTTTCAGCGCCACATGCCCCATCGCCAGGAAGACAGCCGCATCTGTACCCTGTTTGGCGGGCATCCATAAATCAGAAAACTTTACATTTTCGGCATAATCAGGCGAGATCACCACAACCTTGGCGCCTTTATAGCGTACTTCAGAAAAGAAATGGGCATCCGGCGTTCGGGTCATGGGCACATTGGCACCCGCCAGAATCAGATAATTTGAATTGTACCAGTCGGCTGATTCAGGTACATCGGTCTGCTCACCCCATACTTGTGGTGAAGCTGGCGGTAAATCGCAATACCAGTCATAAAAAGACAGACAGGCGCCGCCAATCAATGACAAATAACGACTGCCGGCTGCGTAGCTTATCATCGACATGGCGGGAATTGGCGAAAACCCTGCGATTCTGTCCGGGCCATGTTTTTTAATGGTATAAACATTGGCGGCAGCAATAATTTCAGACACTTCATCCCAATCGACACGAACAAAACCGCCCAAGCCTCTGACTGAAGTATATTTTTTACGTTTTTCGCTATCGGATTGAATAGCTTCCCAGGCTTCTACCGGATCTTTACCGTCAGCCCGTTCAGCCCGGTACAGGTCCACCAGCCGTTCCCGTATCAAAGGATGTTTGACTCTTAAGGGACTATACAAATACCAGGAAAAACTTGCGCCTCGGGGGCAGCCTCTGGGCTCATGATTGGGTAAATCCGGACGGGTTCTGGGATAATCCGTCGCCTGCATTTCAAAGGCTACCAGGCCATTTTTAACATGGATATTCCAGGAACAACTACCGGTACAATTAACACCATGCGTTGAACGGACAACCTTGTCAAAACGCCAGCGATTACGGTATGCATCTTCCCATTGCCGATCTTCATTAGTGACAGCTCCGTGTCCATTTGAGAAAGTGCTTTTCACTTTCTTGAAAAAATTAAGACGGTCTAAAAAATGACTCATCGTCTGTTCTCCAGATATTTAGGAAATCGTGTGTGCGCCCATCTATAAGCAATAACAGGCAAACAAAGCTATTAGTCTAATACTATGTGGTTTTAAATTAAAGCAAAAAATCCTGAAATAAAACCACTGATTTATTGCGGGATATTTGTTGATATTGCTCGCTTTGTCGCGAAAAGACATATCAATCCTTAACCCAGCCTTGTCAATGTAATGGCAAAAAACTGTTTATATATTTTTGTAATTACTCAACGTATTTGTAAATAGAAAACAAGCAAATATCAGTTGCTTGCGGAAGAAGTGTATGTGCCAGGGGGGGCTACCTACAAGTTACTATTTTTTACAATAGCTTATGTTATTGACGGCAAAGCCGGGTTAAATGACAGGTATAAATCCCCTGAGCTAATGAGAACGATTGATAATTGCTTATGTTCTCATCATAATTGCAATAGGGGCACGGTGCGCCGTACCCCTACAATAACAATTATGGATTGTAGAATTCACCGTCTTTGCGTAGATAAAACCACCAGTTAATCATGATGCAAACCACATAAAAAGCGGCAAAGCCCATCAACGCCACTTCCGGTGTAGTTGCCTTTATTTGCTCACCCAACACTTTTGGAATATAAAAAGCACCATAAGCAGCAACGGCGGAAGTCCAGCCTAATACCGGCCCAACCTGTTCTTTAGGAAACACCATGGCAATCGTTCTGAAGGTGGAACCATTACCGATACCGGTTGCCGCAAACAACAACAAAAACAATATAAAAAACGGTACAAAGTATTCTTCAGGTGTCGCCGAGCTGTAGGCAGCTTTCATAAAATAAGCAACACCGGCCGCACTAATCACCATAATGAATGAACAAATATGTGTCACCCAGGCACCGCCAAATTTATCGGCAATCATGCCGCCAACAGGACGAATCAACGCACCGATAAATGGCCCCATCCAGGCATACATCAAAGCGCTGGGGCCATTAGGATTGCTAGTTTCATGAGTCATCACACCATCCACCATAAGATGCTGATAACCAAAAATGACTTTAATCGCTAATGGAAAACTCGCGGCATAGCCTATGAATGAGCCGAACGTCATGGTATAGATGATACTCATCACCCAGGTATGCTTGTTATCAAAAATTTGATATTGCCGGGCCAGACTCGAACCGATTTCGCCCGGAATAATTTTAAGCAAAGAGACCGTCAAGGCGATAACGATAAAAAGAGCAATCTCCTTAGGTACATGAAAACCGGAACCATTGACAGACTCCGGCAACATCAGCCATAAACCGAATATAGCCGAGATAAAACCAATCAACAGCATACCCGACATTAAGCCGAAACTGACAATAGGATTAATATATTTAGGTGACACTTGTTCGGTACGGATATTGTGCATACCAAACCAGGTAAAAAATGCCAATGGAATCAAAAAAACCAACCAGATAAAACCGGCATTCTGGATATAGGTTGGCGTACCTGCCGGTATTTTTCCCAATAAAGTGCCGGATGTAGATTGCAGAATCATCGGATCGCCGCCTAAAGCACCGAATATTCCAACGGTCATCACCAGAGGAATTAATACCTGCATGGTGGTTACACCAAAATTACCCAGGCCCGCATTCAGACCTAAAGCCAGACCTTGAACCTTTTTTGGAAAGAAAAAACTGATATTGGACATGGAAGAAGCAAAGTTTCCTCCACCAATCCCAGACAACAAGGCTAACACCTGATACACCCAAAATGGCGTATCTTTACTTTGCAAGGCCAGCCCCGTTCCCAGGGCTGGAATAATCAATAAGGTTGTTGTAAAAAAAATGGTATTACGGCCACCACACAAACGAATAAAAAAACTACTGGGTATTCGCAAGGTTGCACCGGTTAATCCGGCAATCGCCATTAATGTAAATAACTGCGACTTTTCATAAGGGAATCCAAGATTCAACATTTGTACAGTGATAATGCCCCAATATAACCAGACGGCAAAACCGCACAACAGACTGGGAATGGAAATCCATAAATTTCTTTGCGCTATGAATCTCCCTTCTGCCTCCCAAAAGTCTTCATTTTCGACATCCCATTTTTCAATCTCTGACATATTCTTCTCTCTTATTGTATTGTTTGCATGCTATTTAAGATTGAATATGATACGCTTAATTGAAATCAAAATCAGCAGTTTTTAACCATTAAATCTTTGAAAATACTGAGTATTTTAGTGTGTTTTTAATGCACTGCAATTAGTCTGAAACTACCCAAATTAATCGACTACAATTTAATTTATGCGCTTTTTTCATTTCCTTTCAGTCGACCCGGTCAATCTGAGTTTAAAAGGAAAACTATTTTCATCCATCGCCTGTTTCTGTTCGATTTTTTTTATTGCCCTGACAACCCATGCTTTTTCATTAAACCCTGAGTATCCCATTATTGTCGCTTCAATGGGCGCTTCGGCCATTATCCTGTTTTTTATACCCAACAGCCCTCTGGCACAACCGTGGCCTTTTGTGGGTGGGCAATTATGCTCAGCATTAATTGGAGTAAGTTGTGCATTAAATATTACCGAACTGGCCTCTGCCGCCTCTGTTGCAGTCGGTGCCTCTATTATTGTCATGCTGCTGTTACGCTGTCTGCATCCACCCGGCGCCGCCACCAGCCTAGCGCCTGTTATGGCAGGAGATTCCATACTTTCCCAGGGTTATCATTTTGTATTGCAACCTGTGGCCATTAATGTCGCCATCATGTTATTTCTGGTTATATTTATTAACCGCTGGGTGATGAAACTCGCTTATCCGACACCTATCAAAACCGACGATGAAGGCGATAATAATTCCGGGCAGACATCAACGAATAAAGCCCGGTTTATTATCAAAGACGAAGATGTTGAGGATGCTATTAAGAGCCTGGATGTCTTTGTTGATATTTCACATAATGAATTAAAGCAAATACTCAACCAGTTGGAATTGACTGCTTTTAAACGCATCAGGAAAAATATTCTTTGTCGCGATATTATGCGTACGGATATTGATTATGTTCTCTATGGAACTGAAGTAGAAACAGCCTGGGATATTTTATATAACAAGCGACTTAAAGCCCTGCCTGTCGTCGACCATAGCCAACGAGTTATCGGTATTATTACCTGGTATGATTTTATTAAATTCTTAAATCTGACGCCTTATGAAAGTTTTCAGGAACGGTTTCGTCAATTTATCCGGCGAACAACCGGACTTGAAACCAACAAACCGGAATATGTCGGTCATCTCATGACAACATCAGTAAAAGCGATACAGGAAACAGCGCATATAGCCGATTTGATTCCGCTTATGACATCAGAAGCTTTTCGGCATATTCCTGTCATTGATGAAGAACATCGATTGAAAGGCATCATTTACCAAGCCGATATGATTTCCGCAATTTACGAAGCAACACTTGCACAAAATATCGAAAACAAAATGAATTAAACTTCGGAGATTATTCTCTGCATTCCCATTTAACGACAATAAAAGTGATTTCAATGAACAAATACTGCTACTCCTTCCAGGAAGGTAACGGGAAAGATAAAGCCTTGTTAGGCGGAAAAGGCGCCAACCTGTGCGAAATGACCCAGATAGGACTGAATGTTCCCCCCGGCTTTGTTATTACCACAGCAACCTGCCGACAGTATCTTGAGAACAGCGACTTGCCTGAAGGCCTGATGTCTGAAGTCAAACAGCATATCTCCGAACTGGAAGAGCAAACCGGAAAACGCTTTGGCGGACAAACAGACCCGTTACTGGTTTCCGTTCGCTCGGGCTCGGCCATTTCCATGCCCGGTATGATGGATACCATTTTAAACCTGGGACTCAACAAACAAACCCTCCAAGGACTGATAGAGCAAACGGACGACCCACGTTTTGCGTATGATGCATATCGCAGATTTATTCAGCTCTTTGGCAAAGTCGTTTTAAATATTGATGATGAAAAATTTGATATCCACTTTGAAAAGGTAAAACGCCAGGCTGGGATTAACGCCGACATTGGCCTGTCAGCTGACCATCTCCAGGAAATCAGCGAATTGTTTTTACAGGTTGTTCAGGATGAAACAGGGCATCCTTTCCCCGAAGATGTTTATGAACAACTGGAGCTTTCCATCAAAGCCGTTTTTGATTCCTGGATGGGAAAACGCGCGATTGACTATCGCCGCGAATTCAATATAACGCCTGACATGGCCAATGGTACCGCTGTGAATATCGTCACCATGGTTTTTGGCAACATGGGGGACGACTGCGCAACCGGTGTCGGCTTTACCCGTAACCCGGGTACTGGTGAGAATGAAATGTATGGCGAATACCTGGTTAATGCACAGGGTGAAGATGTGGTTGCCGGTATCAGAACGCCTAAACCGGTACAGGAAATGGCCCATGAAATGCCCAAAATGTATGAACAACTGGTGGAATTACGCAACAAACTGGAATCGCATTACAAAGAAGTACAGGATTACGAATACACCATAGAACGCAATATTCTGTATTGCCTGCAAACGCGCAATGCCAAGATGAATGCGACAGCCATGGTCAAGACCTCCGTTGATATGGTAGAAGAAGGCTTAATCACCAAGGAACAGGCGCTGCTCAGAATCAATCCCGAATTGCTGGAACAGCTGTTACATCCACAACTGGCACCTGATCATAATCAGCCTCCATTGGCTACCGGCTTACCGGCCTCACCGGGTGCGGCTAGCGGTAAATGTGTTTTTGATGCCGATACCGCTGTACGGATGGGTGGAGCGGGCGAACAGGTTATTTTGATTCGTGAAGAAACCAAACCCGAAGATATTCATGGCTTCTTTGCCGCCCAGGGCGTTTTAACCAGCCGGGGTGGAAAAACCTCACATGCAGCCGTTGTCGCCAGAGGCATGGGAAAACCCTGTGTTGCCGGTGCGGAAGATATTAAAATTGATGTAAAACGAAGACTGGCCATCATTGGTGATACTCATATACGGGAAGGTGATATCATTACGATTGATGGCAGCAACGGTAATATTTATCTGGGCGCCATCCCCACCATTGAACCCACATTCTCCAATGATCTGAATACCCTGCTTGGCTGGGCAGATGAAATTGCAGAAATTGAAGTCTATGCCAACGCAGATACGCCCGAAGGTGCTCGTCTGGCAGCCAGCTATGGAGCTGCCGGCATAGGCCTGTGTCGCACCGAACGTATGTTTAACGCGGAAGACCGATTACCGTTGGTGGTTGATATGATTCTCGCCAATACGCTTGAAGCCCGGGAATCCGCACTGGCAAAACTGTTTCCTATTCAGCGGGATGATTTTAAACAGTTATTTGTAGCCATGTCGCCTAACCCCGTAACCGTTCGTTTGCTGGATCCCCCCATGCATGAATTCTTGCCAAGCGAACATCAGTTACTGGAAGAAATTGATGCCTTAAAACAATACGCACTGATTATCAAAGGCCAGAAAGTATCACTGGAAATGCTGGGACAACACATAGAGCTTCCCACGCCTTTTAATGAGCTGACAGAAGAGCTGGTTAATGAAGCTATATCCAAAAAAGAACTGATGCTGCAAAAAGTGCGTGATTTGTATGAAGTCAACCCGATGTTGGGACATCGCGGTGTCCGGCTGGGCATGAGTTATCCGGAAATTTACCGGATGCAGATACGCTCCATCCTGGATGCCATGGCTCAGTGTTATAAAGAACGGATTCCGGTTCAACCACAGATTATGGTTCCGCAGATTATTACCTCTCAGGAACTTAAAAAAGTAAAAGAAATTGTTGATCAGGTCAAACAGGAGATTGAACAACATTACCGGATTGAACTGGATTTTAAATTCGGCACGATGATTGAAACAGTGCGCGCCTGCACTCGTGCCGGGGATTTAGCACAATATTGTGAATTCTTCTCTTTTGGCACCAATGATTTAACTCAGGCCACATTTTCATTTTCCCGGGAAGATGCGGAAAACAAATTCCTGCCACTCTATAATGAATCAGGCATCCTGCAGGACAACCCATTTGAAATCCTGGATGTAAAAGGAGTGGGTCAGTTAATGAAAATGGCGGTAGAAGCCGGCCATCAAACACAACCCAACATCCATATCGGTATTTGCGGCGAGCAAGGAGGACACCCTGAGTCCATCCGTTTCTGTCACCATATAAAACTGGATTATGTTTCCTGTTCTGCGCTGCGCATACCGGTAGCAAGGTTGGCGGCAGCTCATGCCAAATTACTGGAGGACGAATATCAACCGCAATAAGCCTGCCATCTATACAATCTCATTCTCCCTCTTTACCACTCCTGTCACACTACCAGTATTTTTTAGTTCTTGATTTATATCAATTACAAGCTGAGTACCCCCTTGCTACATTAGCCACACTTTCAACATGCTTGATTTAGGAGATAACCATGTTTTGCTACCAATGCGAACAAACAACACGTTCTGAAACCGGAGATGGTTGCGCCTCAGCCAAAGGTATTTGCGGAAAAGATGCAACTACGGCTGATTTACAGGATTTATTGGTGTATGCAATCAAAGGAATTGCCCAATATGCCAGCCGCGCCCGAAAACTGGGTGTTACTGACAATGAAGCAGACAGTTTTATTTTATACGGGCTGTTTACCACATTAACCAATGTTAATTTTAACGCAAACCGGTTTATTGAATTAATTCAACAAGCTGCGCAAATTCGTGACCGTGTTAAAGAATCTTATGAAAAAGCAGCCCAGGAAAAAGATATTACTCCTGATACATTATTCGGGCCGGCCTCATGGACACCGGCTAAAACGCAAGAAGACTTATTAATACAGGCACAGGCTGCTGCAATCAATAAAGGTCTGGATACAGCAGGGGAAGACATAATTGGTCTACGAGCCATGATGCTATACGGTTTAAAAGGAGTCGCGGCGTATGCCTATCACGCTCATGCCTTAGGCTATGAAGATGAAGAAATATTTGAACGTATCGAAAATGCACTAGACTTTCTTGCCAATGAACCTGTAGAGGCTGAAAAGCTGCTTGAACAATGCCTGGAAGTCGGCTCCATCAACCTGAAAGTAATGGAATTACTGGATGCTGCCAATACTGGAAAGCTGGGTGTACAGGAACCTGGAACCGTCAGGATTACTCCGGTGAAAGGCAAAGCGATTCTGGTAAGCGGTCATGATATGCAGGATTTACTTGATCTTCTTGAGCAGACTAAAAACAGTGGTATCAACATCTATACGCACGGAGAAATGCTGCCGGCCCATGCCTACCCAAAACTTAAGACCTACCCGCATCTTGTCGGAAACTACGGTTCAGCCTGGCAGAACCAGCATGAGGAATTTTCTGCCTTTCCCGGCCCCATTCTGATGACATCCAACTGTCTGATAGAACCTAAACCGGCTTATCGAGGACGTATTTTTACAGCAGGCCCAGTGGATTGGCCTGGTGTTCGCCATATCAGCGACAATGACTTTTCACCGGTCATCCAGGTCGCCAAAGCAATGCCAGGATTCAAAGAAGACGCTGAAGAAAAAACTGTCACTGTTGGTTTTGGCCGGCATGCTGTAATGAGTGTTGCTGATAAAGTCATTGATGCCGTGAAAAGCGGTGCCATTCGTCATTTTTTCCTGATTGGTGGCTGCGATGGCGCAGCGCCCGGACGAAACTATTACACTGAAGTAGCCGAAAAAACTCCAGATGATACCGTTATCATGACATTAGGTTGCGGAAAATACCGTTTTCATGAAAAAGATTTCGGCACCATTGACGGCATTCCTCGGCTACTGGATATAGGGCAATGCAATGATGCCTATTCGGCCATACAAATTGCCAGTGCCCTGGCCAAGGAATTTGAATGTGGTGTTAATGACCTGCCTTTATCCATGATGATTTCCTGGTTTGAACAAAAAGCTGTTGCGGTTCTGTTGACATTATTATCGCTTGGAATCAAGGGGATACACCTGGGCCCAACGCTGCCAGCCTTTTTAACACCAAATTTACTGAATATCCTGGTTGAAAACTTCGATATTAAAGCCAATGGCAATCCTGCTGACGATGTTGCCGCAGCATTACACAAAGTAGCCTGACCATCATGATGAGGTAGTGTTTTCGCTACCTCCTTTTGAGTTTGATAAGAAAATTAAGATGAAATACACCATAACCATAAAAACACGCGACAACCAGCTGATTGAATTTGATTGCGAAAACGAACAGACAGTTCAGGAAGCAGCAGAAACAGCAGGTTATTTTCTGCCCGCCATGTGCAAAGAAGGTGGTTGCGGCACCTGTTTAGGAGCCTGTCAAAGCGGTCAATTCCAATTGAACGATTATAGCAAAGCCGCATTACCGGATGATGCCTTAAATCGTGGAGAAATACTGCTTTGCCGCACCTATCCAGAATCACCTTTACAAATTTCCGTACCCTATGATGCAAAACAGATACCAACACAGCAAACCCCGACCCGTGATGCAGAGATACTCAGTATTGAGACAATTGCCGATAGAACAGTTTCCTTAAAACTTCAATTACTGGAAGACCCTGACCAGGGACTGGGGTTTGAATTTGAACCAGGTCAGTATGTGGAACTGGAAGTACCCGTACAGAACCTGAAAAGAGCTTATTCGATTGCCAACACCCCAAATTGGGAAGGTAAACTGGAATTTTTAATCCGGCTACAACCACACGGACAATTTTCCAATTATCTCCAACAGGCAAAAACCGGGGACTGCCTACGGGTTTATGGCCCGTCTGGTGTATTTGTTTTACAAACTCAAAGCATTAATCCCCGATGCTTTATTGCAGGCGGAACTGGGCTGGCACCCTTTATTTCAATATTACGACGCATGCAGGAATGGGGAGAAGACCACCCGACCCATTTAATATTTGGCGTGAATCACGAAGCTGAAATAATGTGCCAAAAACAGCTCGAAGAATTACAACAAAGCTTGTCACAATTAAGTGTAGAAATCTGTGTGTGGAAACCGACTGACGACTGGCAGGGTTTTATCGGAACACCTGCCGATGCACTAAAAACATATCTTGAAGAGAACAATACAAATCCTGATATATACTTGTGTGGTCCACCAGTATTGGTAGAAGCGGCAACGAAAATCGCCCTGGATGCAGGCATTTCGGACAATCAAATTTACAGCGAACGCTTTGTTTCTTCTTGAACCAGACTCTCCTGGCAGCATACCTTCTAATATAGCTGCCAGACTATTGTCAAAGCCATAAAAAGTTTGGCAGCCAAATAAACATCCTGCTTTATTGACCCGACACACCTATTCAACGTACTATCAAATTGGATTAATTCATCAAGGTATGAAATATGCGTACAGATATTCTGAGTATTGTGGAGGATTATCAAGCTGATTCCACCCGTCTGATTGATATATTGTGGGATATTCAGAATTAATATGGCTTTATTCCTCCGGAAGCCATTGACTCCTTGTCAGATGCCCTGAACATGTCTGTTGATGATATCAACGAGACATTAAGCTTTTACCATTTTTTCCGTGCAGAATTTTCAGGCAAACACAAAATATATCTGGCAGAATCAGCTATTGCCAAAATTCAAAACTATCAGGAAATTCGTGACGTACTAATCCATGAAACCGGAGCTTTACCTCGCATGCGATTTCCATTCCATCTATTATGGCGACCTGTGAACAATGCTTTAATCATCTGCCACAAGTCTATCTTCTCACCATTCGAGGTTATGAATGGAATCTACAGGAAGGCTTAACCCCGTCGGCAAAAAACAACTTAAATAAAACCATAGAATTTTTTATTAATCCTTCTCATTTAATCCATACGGAGTCACCTTATGAAAAAACCAGACAGTAAACGCTTTAAGAAACTTATTGAGGATGCTGCCATCGGTAAATACATTGGTGTACGAGGTGCTAAAATTCTGGCCGAAATCGCCTGTTGCGAAGGCCAACTGGCATTGGTCAAAGAACGAAAAAAAGCAAAAGCCCACGTATTTTACACATTCTGGAACAAGGCGACCTGGTCGGTGAACAAAGTTTTATTGATGAAACACCGTACACAGAATCTGTAATGGCCTTAGCCGACGCCGCTGTTTTATGCTTTAAAAAAGAAGATTTTAAACCGCTGATAACCGAACAACCCAAGCTGATTTATGATTTTATGCGAGCCATTATAAAAAGAGCCCATCATATAGCTGCAGAAATAGGCAAACAGCAACTGGCATTGGCAGATTACATAGCAACAGCGGGCAAAGGTCGTTTATAAACCGTAAGCTGTCAAGGGTTAGAACCGACTGAGTTTTAATCATTGACACTGACTATTAGCTTTTAGTGACAGCTTTTAGAAACATTCTCTTTTTATTGCGGTCACATTTGTAGCCAAAAAAGAGAAAAAACCTATGAAAATATTATTAGTCACTATTTATCTTTTAGCCTTGTCCGCCTGCAGTTCAATACCGGTGTCTGTTGATTATGACAAGC
>CAYLNS010000007.1:25604-31671 GCA_964385115.1 uncultured Methylomarinum sp. | reverse complement strand
ATGTGACAAGGATGTCACATTCAAGCCTACACGGATGTGTTACCAAAATTGATGATTGCAAGCTATTGGTTTTGTGCGCTAAGAAGAAATAGGATTTTCGCTTTGTGAGCGCTGGACAATACATTTCTTATTTGTTCAGCGCTTTCTTAAGAAGCGTCGATGCTCATGAAAAATTCTCTGATAGTGCGTTACCGTTCTATAAGACCGAGCGGTTACTGAAAATTATGATTGACGTAACAGAGAAAGGAGCTGTTCGGTTTTTTGCTTCATGAGCTCAACGTCTCCTCGTGATTCAACATTGAGCCTGACAACAGGTTCAGTATTGGAAGAACGTAAATTAAAGCGCCATTCAGGAAATTCCATGCTGATGCCATCCGTTTCATCCAGGGATATACATTCATTCTCATAGGCATTTCTGACCCGACTGATAGCAGCGGATGGGTCTTCAAGTCGGGAATTGATTTCACCTGAAGAGGGAAAAAGTTTGATTCTTTCAGAAACCGTTTCGGAAAGACGTTTGTTTTTGACAGAGAGTAGTTCGGTGACTAACAGCCATGGAATCATGCCGCTATCGCAATAGGCAAAGTCCCGAAAATAATGATGAGCGCTCATTTCACCGCCATAGACAGCATCTTCCTGACGCATACGTTCTTTAATAAATGCATGGCCGGTTTTGGACAAAATCGGTTTACCGCCCGCTTTTTCGACAATATCTATGGTATTCCAGCTTAGTCTGGGGTCGTGAATAATTTTGCTGCCAGGTTTTTTTTGTAAAAAAGCTTCGGCCAGCAGGCCGACAATATAATAGCCTTCAATGAATTGTCCATTTTCATCAAATAAAAAACAGCGGTCGAAATCGCCATCCCAGGCAATTCCCATGTCAGCTTTATATTGGATAACGGCTTCAGACGTATCCTGGCGACATTCGGGGAGTAACGGGTTGGGAATGCCATTAGGAAAATTGCCATCCGCTTGATGATGGATTTTAATGAATTCAATATCAGCACCTGCATCATGCAGGCTTTTTTCCAGTGCATCAATCACATGGCCGGCTGCGCCATTGCCTGAGTTGACCACTAATCGGGTCGGTTTGATATTGGCGGGATTGATATAAGTCATCAAGTGCTTGATATAGTCATCAAGAATATTAACCTGTGTCTGGCAGCCTTGCTGATTTACGGGAGGAAACTGGTTTTCTTCAGCCAGTTTTTGAATATCTCTAAGGCCTGTGTCACCACTAATCGGCCGGGCATTTTTCCTGACCAGTTTCATGCCGTTGTAATCCATAGGGTTATGACTGGCCGTGACTTCTACAGCACCATCGACATCCAGAAACTGGGCGGCAAAATAAATTTCTTCAGTACCGCTCATACCGATGTCCATAACATTACAGCCTGAATCCATTAATCCTTTCGCCAGGGCTTGTTTTAATGATTCAGATGTCAGGCGGATATCTCCGCCTACGGCGATGGTGTTGGCGTTTAGATATTGAGCAGAGGCCCGTCCAATTCGATAGGCGATATCTTCATTTAATTCGCTACCCAACTGACCGCGAATATCATAGGCTTTAAAGCAATTGAGTGTTTGCATGAGGGGTTACTCGATAGTTACTGGAATTTTGCCAATTTTTGATTGCCATATTTTAGGTGCTGTATCATGAATCGAATGTCCATGACAGTCCACGGCTACTGTAACCGGCATATTTTCAACTACAAATTCATGAATGGCTTCCATTCCCAGGTCGGCAAAAGCGACAATACGCGCTTTACGGATGGCTTTGGAAACCAGATAGGCGGCCCCGCCCACGGCAATTAAAGAAACCGCCTGATGTTTTTTGATGGCTTTAATGGCTTCAGGACCCCGTTCCGCTTTACCAATCATGCCTAATAAGCCGGTTTTTTCCAGCATGATATTGGTAAATTTATCCATTCGGGTTGCTGTGGTTGGCCCTGCTGGCCCGACTATTTCATTATTTACCGGGTCAACCGGTCCAACATAATAGATAAACTTATTAGTGAAATCGACTCCATCCGGTAGTGATTCACCACGGGCGAGCATTTCTGTCAGACGTTTGTGAGCAGCATCTCTTCCGGTAAGCAGGCTGCCGCTTAAAAGCAGGGTTTCGCCGGGTTTCCAATCCAGAATATCTTTTTTAGTTAACTGGTCAAGATTGACTTTACGGGCAGCTTGGCTGCTGCTGAGGCTTATTTCTGGCCAGTCTTCCAGTTTTGGCGGAGATAACTCGGCCGGGCCTGAGCCGTCCAATGTAAAGTGTGCATGACGGGTAGCGGCACAATTAGGAATGATTGCGACGGGTTTATTGGCGGCATGACAAGGGTAATCCAGTATTTTTACATCCAGAACCGTGGTAAGACCGCCCAGTCCTTGTGCGCCAATACCGAGGGCATTGACTTTTTCGTATAATTCCAGGCGTAATTCATCCAGAGTGGATTGCGGACCTCGTTGGATTAAGTCTTGTATATCAATGCTGCCCATACAGGCTTGTTTGGCCATTAACATGGCTTTTTCTGCTGTGCCGCCGATACCAATGCCTAAGATTCCGGGTGGACACCAACCGGCACCCATAGTGGGTACGGTTTTTAAAACCCAGTCGACAATGCTGTCGGAAGGATTGAGCATGACGAATTTGGATTTCGCCTCGGAGCCTCCCCCTTTAGCGGCAATATCAACGGTTACCGTGTTTCCCGGCACAATTTCCATGTGCACAATGGCTGGAGTATTGTCTTTGGTATTGATACGTTTTCCGGCAGGGTCGGATAAAACTGATGCTCGCAGGATGTTGTCGGGGTAGGTATAGGCTTGCCGGACTCCTTGGTTTACCATGTCAAGAATTGATAATCGGGTGTTCCACCGGACATCCATACCGACTTTTATAAAGGCATTAACAATTCCGGTATCCTGACAGATAGGGCGGTGGCCTTCAGCGCACAGGCGGGAGTTAGTCAGAATCTGGGCAATGGCATCTTTGGCCGCCGGATTCTGTTCTTTTTCATAAGCCTGATGCATTGCCTGAATAAAATCAACAGGATGATAATAAGAGATAAATTGCAAAGCATCCGCAACGCTTTGAATGAAATCATCTTCATTTATCGTAGTCATGATTATCTCCTGTTGAGACGGCTATTGAGATTTAATAAATTGTAACAGACTCTGCTGGTCGAAAGGCCAATCAAGTTCCTTTCCAGTAGCCAGGTGATGGAAAACCGGAATACGAATGGAATATTGCTCTGACCATTCCGGCTGGTCAATAATATCTTTACAGGTATAGTTGACAGGTTCTTCCAATGTATCAAGCAGGCTTTGAGCCTGTTCGCAAAGGTGGCAGCCGGCTGTGCCGAACAAATAATAATCAGCCATGATGGTGGCGTGTCAGTTTATCCAGAACACCCATCAGCAGGGCTGAAATGACCAGTGTCAGATGAATCAGGACATACCAGAGTATTTTGTCATTGCTTATATCCTGGACATTCATAAACACTTTAAGCAGATGAATAGAGGAAATAGCCACAATGGATGAGGCGACTTTTAATTTTAGCGAGCCATAATCATGTGTTCCCAGCCAGTCAAGTTTTTCGGTTTTTTTGCCGATATCCAGTTGTGAGACAAAATTTTCATAACCACTGAACATGACAATAACTGTCAGGCTGCCAACCAGCGTAATATCAATCAGGGTGAGTAATTTTAAAATCAGGTCTGAATCATCAATTTCCAGCAAATGTGGTAAAAAATGAAAAACTTCCTGGAAAAACTTGATTGTCAGTGCCAGAAGAACCAGGCTTAGTCCCAGATAGACAGGCGCCAGCAACCAGCGGCTGGCATACATCACTCTTTCCACGGCACTTTCAAGTTTGTCTTGTATGTTCATGCAGACTCAGCTATTAATGATGCAAATGAGCAGAAAGCCAGCGTTCTGCCAGCTCTTCGGTCATACCTTTTCGGCGGGCGTAGCTTTTAAGTTGCTCATCGGTAATTTTGCCAACATTAAAATATTGTGATTCAGGATGTGCGAAATACCAGCCACTGACTGCCGAGGCAGGGCTCATGGCAAAACTCTCCGTTAATTCAATACCGGTATGCTGGCTGACATTGAGTAATTTGAATAGTTTTTCTTTTTCGGTATGATCCGGACAGGCGGGGTAACCCGGCGCCGGACGAATTCCCTGGTAGGCTTCAGAAATAAGATCTGTCTTGGCGTGTTGCTCTTCGGGCGCATAGCCCCAATAATACTTTCTGACCTGTTCGTGCATATATTCTGCAAACGCCTCAGCCAGGCGGTCCGCCAGGGCTTTCAGCATGATGGCGCTGTAATCATCATGATCTTTTTCAAATTCAGCCAGTTTCTTTTCTATGCCCAGGCCGGTGGTCACTGCAAATCCGCCGATGTAGTCCTTTTTACCGCTTTCAACGGGCGCAACAAAATCCGACAGACAATAATTTGGATGTCCAGGCGCTTTGATATTCTGCTGGCGTAGATGATGCAGGGTTTCCAGTGCCTCAGTGCGCTCATCATCCTGATAAACGATAATATCGTCTTCCTGACTGTTGGCAGGGAAAAAGCCGATAACAGCTCTGGCTTCCAGCCATTTTTCCTCGACGATTTTATCCAGCATCGCCCGAGCATCGGCAAAGAGTTTTTTGGCTTCTTCGCCGACCAGTTTATCTTCAAGAATAGCGGGATATTTGCCTGATAATTCCCAGGTTTGAAAAAAAGGTGTCCAATCAATATAAGGGACGAGCTTTTTCAAGTCAAAATGGTCGAATACTTTTATGCCCAGAAAGTCAGGCTTCACCGGCTCATGGTCGGCATAATCAAATTTATTGGCACGGGCCTGTTCCAGGCTGTGTTG
The DNA here is from genome assembly GCA_964385115.1 of uncultured Methylomarinum sp. Lineage (GTDB taxonomy): Bacteria > Pseudomonadota > Gammaproteobacteria > Methylococcales > Methylomonadaceae > Methylomarinum. Next base: position 26,803 of record CAYLNS010000007.1, on the reverse strand, counting down.
CTTGGTTTTTGCTTTGCGTCCTTTATGACGCTCTCTGACCTGTTCGTATTCCTGCTGGATTTTGGTAATGTATTGCTCTTTGTTGTCATCGCTGAGTAATGAACTGACAACATTGACACAGCGGGATGCATCAACCACATAGACGCTGGGGGCGTGATAATGCGGGTCAATTTTAACCGCCGTATGCGCCCGCGATGTGGTTGCGCCACCAATCAATAAGGGAATATCAAAACCCTGACGCTCCATTTCCTTGGCGACATGAACCATTTCATCCAGCGAGGGAGTAATCAATCCACTTAAGCCGATGATATCTACATTTTCTTCGCGAGCCGTTTTTAAGATGGTTTCAGCAGGAACCATGACACCCAAGTCAATGACATCGTAGTTATTACATTGTAAAACCACGCCAACAATATTTTTCCCGATATCATGAACATCTCCTTTTACTGTAGCCATTAATACCTTGCCATTGGCTTCCATATCGCCTTCTTTTTCGGCTTCCATAAAAGGCATCAAATAAGCAACCGCTTTTTTCATGACCCGGGCCGATTTAACCACCTGAGGCAAAAACATTTTGCCGGCTCCAAACAGGTCGCCTACAACATTCATGCCGTCCATAAGCGGGCCTTCGATGACATGAAGGGCTTTTTCTGATTGTTGTCTGGCTGCTTCAGCATCCTCTTCGATAAAATCAGCAATCCCCTTGACCAATGCATGTTCAAGGCGTTTTTCCACCGGCCAGCTGCGCCATTCCAGGTCTTCTTTTTTGGGGCCGTTACTGCCGTCTCCCCGATATTTTTCGGCAATATCCAGCAGTCTTTCAGTGGCATCAGGGGAGCGGTTCAGAACCACATCTTCTACTGTGTTACGGAGTTCTTCAGGGATGTCCTCATAAATAGCCAGCTGGCCAGCGTTGACAATACCCATATCCATGCCGGCTTTGATGGCATGATATAAAAATACTGCATGAATGGCTTCCCGCACCGGGTTGTTTCCCCGGAAAGAAAAAGACACATTGGAAACACCTCCGGAGACCAAGGCATGAGGAAGAGTTCTTTTTATTTCCCGGGTGGCCTCGATAAAATCGACCCCATAATTATTATGCTCATCAATGCCGGTGGCAATGGCAAATATATTCGGGTCGAAAATGATATCTTCGGGTGGAAAGCCGACCTGTTCGGTCAGTATTTTGTATGCTC
>CAYLNS010000007.1:0-25504 GCA_964385115.1 uncultured Methylomarinum sp. | reverse complement strand
AAAATGATATCTTCGGGTGGAAAGCCGACCTGTTCGGTCAGTATTTTGTATGCTCTCTGGCAGATTTCAACTTTTCTTTCGTAGGTATCAGCCTGTCCCTGTTCATCAAAAGCCATGACGATGACAGCGGCGCCATAACGTCGAACCAGCTGTGCCTGACGGATGAAGTTTTCTTCACCTTCTTTTATGGAAATGGAATTGACGACACCTTTTCCCTGTATGCATTTTAAACCGGCTTCCAGGATATCCCATTTTGATGAGTCCAGCATGATGGGGACTTTGGCAATATCCGGTTCAGAGGCAATCAGGTGCAGAAAGCGAACCATGGCTTGCTGTGAATCCAGCATGCCTTCATCCATATTGATATCGATAATCTGGGCGCCATTTTCGACCTGTTCACGGGCAACATCCAGGGCGGTGTCGTAATCTTCTTCAACTATGAGGCGTTTGAATCGGGCGGAACCGGTTACATTGGTGCGTTCCCCGACATTGACAAATAGACTGTCAGGGCCGATGTTTAATGGTTCAAGTCCCGCCAGACGGCATTGTTTTTCTATATTGGGTACTTTTCTGGGCGGGTGTTTTTCTACGGCCTCAATAATGGCCCGGATATGGTCGGGAGAGGTTCCGCAGCAGCCGCCGATAATATTTAAATAGCCATTGATTGCCCAATCTTCCAGTTCTTTTGCCATGTCCTCCGGTGACTCGTCATATTCACCAAATTCATTAGGCAAGCCGGCATTCGGGTGAGCCGAAACATGGGTGTCAACAATATTGGAAAGTTCTTCAATATACTGACGTAATTCTTTTGCGCCCAAAGCACAGTTAAAGCCAATAGAAATGGGCTCTGCATGGCTCAGAGAGTTCCAGAAAGCGGCGGTTGTCTGGCCGGATAAGGTGCGGCCGGAGGCATCGGTAATGGTGCCGGAAATCATGATAGGCAGTTTATAACCTATCTGTTCAAAATGTTGCTCAACAGCAAAGATAGCAGCTTTGGCATTCAAAGTGTCAAAGACTGTTTCAATCAGAATAATATCAGCGCCCCCATCAACCAGACCTTTAGTGGCTTCCGAATAAGCCGTAACCAGGTCATCAAAGCTGATATTTCTGAATCCGGGGTCATTGACATCAGGCGACATTGAAGCTGTCCGGTTGGTCGGACCCAATACACCGGCAACAAAACGTGGCTTGTCGGGGGTTAATGCAGTGACTTCTGTGGTGGCCTGTTTGGCCAGTTTTGCCGATTCCAGATTGATTTCATAAGCCAGCGACTCCATGCTGTAATCAGCCATGGCAATTGTGGTGGCATTGAATGTATTGGTTTCGATAATATCGCAACCGGCATCCAGGTAGGCGCGATGGATGGATTTGATAATGTCAGGCTGGGTAAGTGACAGTAAATCATTGTTGCCTGCAAGGTCACTATCCCAGTCAGCAAAACGAGAGCCACGATAATCTTTTTCTTCAAGCTTGTAGCTTTGAATCATGGTTCCCATGGCGCCGTCCAGGAACAGAATGCGTTTTGATAATTGTTTTTTTAGTAATTCAGATTGAGTCATATGAAAAAGTTTCGTATGCTTGCAGGAAGATGTAAATCAAGTATATTATAGAGTTCTAATTTAGATAACGGAGAAATAAATGTCTAAACCAGGCTGGATGAATGTTATTAAAAGTGTCGTAGCCGCTGCCATTGGCGTTCAGAGCAACGAAAACAGGAAAAAGGATTTCGAACATGGATCTTTACCCAGTTATCTGATTGTGGGATTTGTTTTTACTGTGCTATTTATCCTTACCATAGTCTATATTGTATCAGTAGTTACAGGCTGACCAGAGGTGGGTTAACCCAGCTTTGTCATCAATAACAAAGCTATTGATAAAAAGATATAAATAGTTTACAGCACGATAAACCTAAAAACTGGAACAATTTTTTAATTCAAACTAATCAATAACTTATACCTGTATAGCACTACAATGACAAGGCCGGTTTGACTGTGTGTGCTTGAAGAATATTTGGTATGCCAACTTATCGGAAAAGAGCGGTTGCCATAGAATAAAAAAAGCCCGGTTTAGTCGGGCTTTTTTATGCTTTAAACAGAAAATGGAATTACTCTTCTGTTGATTTAAAGCTGTTTTTGATGCCGATAAACATTTCTTTGATACCACTAAATAGATTACTGACAGAAAGTGGTGCTCCCAAGATGAACTTTGTTCTAACCAGTGCAACAGCCAAAAATGCACCGAATGGAGGTAATAATTCAAAAAGGACGTTTAAAAAGACACCGCCGGTACCTTGTTCATCAGTTGCGCGATCGCCAATGCTGGTCAAGTCCCGGTCATAGTTGCCACCAATGTCATCACCCTGATAAGTATCGATAATAACGATATTTAATTGGACCAGGAGCCATTGAACTGCAAAGAACAGCAAGGCACAGCCCGCTACCCAGAATAAAGCATTTGGTTTTTTTACTTGCATAACACCCTGGTAGACCCAGATTGCTATAAGAATCATTAATATGCCGCCAATCATTTTAGTTCTTCCTCTTGTTTTTATAATAAGATTTGTTCACTGTTCTGCTGGCAATTATGAAACTCGTTACCAGATTGCCTAAGGATCAGGCAAACCCTTCAGCTGGTTTGATCTGATAAAAATCCACTTGAAGCAATATGAACAGCCATATTCAGATCTAATCTTACTCATATTAGTGACGGATGGCAATTATTACGTAATTGCAGGCACGGATTCAGCTAATAGCGGTTTTTTTATAATGGGAAAGGTTGTTTTAAAAAATATAATTGTTCAGGAATGCTTGGTCATTACAAAGAGGATTGTTGTTTTTCGTCTAATGCAAATGCGTACTGTTTTTGTAAAAACTGCGCATATCCCACCCTTAAATAAGAGCAAACACGGCGGCTTGGTTAAGGAGAGTACAAAAACCTGGAAAAAGTAATGAATAACCTTATTATTCAAGTGATAAAAGTATATTTGAAATTAAGAATTTAGTAATTTAGTGGTGTTTTTTACTTTAAAAGTGACGAATAGCTTGACTTTGTTAATATCCAAAGTAACATAGAAGCCTCGGATGCCAGTCATTTGGCACATTTATTTACAACATTAGAAAAAGGTAGGATACTCATGGGAGCGATCTTAGACATTACAGAATTGTTAAAAGAGCCAGCAGGCATGATTGGAGCGGTAGTCGTTATCGCTGCAGGTTATTTTTTCGTAAAATGGGTTTTCGCCGAGCCTAGCGACGAAGAATAAAAGCAAAGAAATTATCAATTTCTTGAAGGCCGTTAGCCGGGTTATCTGGCAGCGGCCTTTTTTATTGGCTTTAAAATAGCCTCTGCCAGCATAAATCCCTTATAATTTGTACATTTTTTACTGCTCCAGATAAAAATGTACTCATTTCTTCAATCCAGAATTACCAAGCTCTATTCTCAATCGGCTCCAGCAACAGGAATAGGTTTGTTTCGCCTGCTGTTTGGTTTAGTTACCTTGCAGGAAATTCTGTTTTTGCAATTTTTCAGTCATCTGATTTTTGATCCCATCCCTTTTCTGGATGTTGAATTTCCGATGATTTCTTTTTTTCTGTGGCTTTGGTTTATTGTCGCATTATGCGTCACCGTCGGTTATAGAAGCCAGCAGGCAATCATTGCGAACTATCTGTTCTGGATTATCTTCGTTCATTTTACGCCCATGCAGCGTGACTTTGATGGGGGTTTTGATCTATTTATGATTGGCGCTAACTTTTTTCTTATTTTTTTGCCGTTTGATAAAGCCTTTTCACTGGATCAGTTAAGAAAAAAACTGGCGCAACCTTTTGTTCATTATTCAAGTTATCCAAAAGAGCGGGTGTCGGTTTTGGCCTACACTATTCCGGTAACGATTTGTCTTGGTTTTTTGTATTTTGATTCTGCTGTTCACAAAATGTTTGCCGAGCATTGGCGGAATGGACTGGGAGCCTGGTTGCCTTCTTCCATGCCATATTATGTATCAGCGTTGGATATGACATGGCTGCTCAATAATGAGGCGCTACAAAAAATCATTGGATATACGATTCTTGTTTTTCAGTTTACCTTTGTTTTTCTGGTTCATTACAGGCATTTAAGACCGCTCTATTTTTTGATTGGCATTGGTTTGCATCTGGGGATTACCCTGACCTTCAATATTTATCCTTTTGGTCTTGGGATGTTGGTTTTTTATACTTTGGTCGCCCCTTTTTCATGGTATGAACGGTTGGGGAAATGGCTAACAGTGAAAAAGCCCAGGTTGATTGTTTTTTATGACGAACACTGTCCATTGTGTAATCGTACGGTATTAACCCTAAATCATTTTGATGTGTTTTCTGCGATTGATTTTAAAGGGGGGCAAAGCCATGCGAAGGATTATCCGCAAATTAAAAAAATCGGCGAACAGACCTTGTTGACGGATTTGTATGCTTTGGACGGGGATGGTCGGATTTATTCCGGCGTCGATACTTATGCCCGTATTTTGATTAACATGCGCTATACCGCTTTGTTGGGCTGGCTATTGTTATTGCCTGGAATCTATCAAGCAGCGCGTCATTACTATCGAAAAATTGCAGATACGCGGGAAAGAGTAAGTTGTGATGAAAGCTGTTTGCCTGCAGCGGTTACGCCACCAGTTCCCAGTCTTTATGATCGTATTTTTAATGTTTCGGATAAAAAACAACAAAAAAAGGTTATCAGAAGATTATGTAAGATTTTGATGCTGATTTTCTTGTTGCAGCTCAACAGTACCCTTCATTATGGATTGATTTATCGATTGGATATTCATACTGACAGGTCGCCTATTGTGCAGGCATTGTCAGGGGTGAGTAATATGCTGATTATGTTGTCACAGAGTTTTCTGGGGATAACCCCTCATGCGCTTTACTTGCATGATCATTTTGCTGGCTATAACCATTTAATTGCCATTACTTATAAGGAGCCGGGGCAAGACCAGGAAAAATGGCTGCCTTTTGTCGATAAACAAGGGCGGATGCTGGCGCCGAATTGGGGGCGGGTGCATTCCATGTGGGCCAATATAGCCGTGACTCCCAAAATTGATAATTGGCGACTGGAGAAAGCGATTATGAAAGTGACCGCATTTTGGGGAATCAAATCAGGGCTGGATTTGGATAAGGTTACATTCCTGATTAAGATGAAGAAAATACAATCACCGGTAACCTGGAAGAAGGATTTGTTGCAACAAAATTTTTCCGGCGACTGGGAAACCATAGGGTCGGCAAAATGGGCCGGTAAGGTGATTGATATCAGTTTGCCGAAAGATATTAATGATTTGTAATGACTTTATTTGCTTCCTTGTATGGGCAATCACAAAGTAGGCAGTGGTTTTTCCAGGCCAGTACAATATTTTTTTAAAAATAGTGTTGATTCGAAATTTAAGCCGTGATATAAAATACCCGTGCTTAACCAATAGTACGTAAATAAATATAAAAAACCTTTATTGGAGGATGTTATGAAAAAAGTATTGTCTCTTTTAGCTATGACTTTAATGATTGTTGGCCTGACAGGTTGCATGGATGATCCAGACGGTTCTAAACAAAAAGTTTCAAGCTCTACTTCTTCTATCCAGCTTTAATTTAGCAGAATAGAGAGAAAAAAGGCCTGCTTATGCAGGCCTTTTTTTTTACCCTATCGTTTAGTCTGAAGTGGAATCCTCTTCCTCTTCTTCAATTTTTTCTTCCAGCGAAAATCCAGAAACATTTGAGCTGGCATCAGGGCTGGCCGAGCCGTTACCTTCACTCAGGTTTATTTTTAATTTCAGATTATTGGGTGAATCAGAGTTTCGTAAGGCTTCTTCCAGAGTAATGGTTCCTGCCTTGTACAGTTTTAGCAGATGACTGTCAAAAGTCTGCATACCGACATTTTCAGATTTCTCCATAGCCTCTTTTATAGAATGAATATCGCCTTTATGAATTAAATCCTTGACCAGCTGTGTGCCTAATAAAATCTCAATAGCGGCTGTTCTTTTACCATCAACAGTGGGTACCAGTCGTTGCGAGACAAAAGCCTGCAGATTCAAGGACAAATCCAGCAGTAACTGATTTCGGCGTTCTTCAGGAAAAAAATTGATAATTCGGTCCAGTGCCTGATTGGCATTATTGGCGTGCAGAGTAGACAGGCATAAATGTCCGGTTTCAGCAAATGCCAGGGCATGTTCCATGGTTTCCTGGCTTCTGATTTCGCCGATTAAAATAACATCAGGCGCTTGTCGTAAAGTATTTTTTAACGCATCTTCATAAGAGCAGGTGTCGACGCCGACCTCACGCTGGTTGACGAGGCACTTTTTATGAGGATGTACATATTCAATCGGGTCTTCAATGGTAATGATGTGCCCGGAAGAGTGGCTGTTGCGATGATCAATCAATGCGGCCAGAGAAGTGGATTTACCTGAGCCGGTTCCACCGACAAATAAAATCAGGCCGCGTTTTTCCATGATTTTATCTTTCAGGATTTGAGGAAGGCCCAAATCATCGGCATTGGGAATATCCACCTTGATATTACGAATAACCATCGCATGATTATTCCGTTGTTTGAAAATATTGATTCTGAAACGTCCGATTCCTGTTTCTGAAATAGCCAGGTTCATTTCCGGAACATGCTCGAACTGCTCTTTTTGCTCGGCGTCCATGACACTGTCAGCAATTTCTTTGATGCGTTCTTTTGTCAGAATAGTGGCTTCCAGAGGTTTCAGTTGGCCCTGAAATTTTGCAGCAGGGGGCGCACCGGCTGTCAGGTAAAGGTCTGAGCCATCTTTATGAACCAGTATTTTTAAATAATCTTTAAATTCCATTGAGTGATACCTGTTAAATTCAGATACACAAAAGTTTAGACAATAATCAAACAAGTTAAAGTCATGAGCGGTTTAATCGGTATAATAAAAACTTTTTCTTTTATCTGAGCAGTATTTATTTAAGATGAGTAAGCCAAAAAAAGCAGTAGCATTGATTTCAGGAGGACTGGATTCGATGTTGGCAACCAAGGTGATTATGGAGCAGGGCGTCCATGTTGAAGGGATTAATTTTTTTACCGGTTTTTGTGTCGAAGGGCATACCCATGCCATTCGAAAAAAAGACAAAGCCAAGCCTAAACGTAACAATGCCCTATGGTCGGCCGAACAGTTGGGAATTAAGCTGCATATCGTTGATATTATCGAAGAGTACAAAGATGTGTTGATTAACCCCAAACATGGTTATGGCGCGCATATGAATCCCTGTCTGGACTGCAAAATTTTTATGGTCAACAAAGCCAAACAATGGATTCAGGAAAATGATTTTGATTTTATCATTACTGGCGAAGTGATTGGACAGCGGCCCATGTCACAAAGACGGGAAACCATGCCGATAGTAGCGGCTGAATCCGGTGCGGATGATTTACTGCTGAGGCCTTTGTGCGCTAAAAATCTGCCAATGACATTGCCGGAGAGGGAAGGCTGGGTTGATCGTGAGAAATTACATGACTTTAGCGGGCGCTCCCGGAAACCACAGATGGAACTGGCGAAACAATTTGGTTTTAAAGATTATGCACAACCAGCCGGTGGCTGCTGTTTTTTGACCGATGAAAAATACTCAACCAAGCTGGTGGATTTATGGCAGGCGCGTGGCAGTAAGGATTATGAGCTGGATGATGTGATGCTGCTGAAAGTGGGCAGACATATAAGGCCGAAGAAAAACTTTAAACTGATTATTGCCCGGGAAGAAGGTGAAGCCCGGTTTATGCAAGGATATAAGAGTAGTTTTATCAATATGAACTGCGCCAGTCACCGTGGGCCGTTGGTTTTGATAGATGGTGAGCCTGATGAAGAGGATTTGATACTGGCGGGACAGATTACCGCGCGTTATGGACAGGGGCGTGATGCGGAATGGGTTGAAATTCAGGTGCGGGAAAAAGATAAGGCCGAGCGGATTATCAAAGTTAAACCGCTAAAGGCTGAAGAAATTCCCGAGGAGTGGTTTGTATGAGCCAGCAAACACTGGATGCCAGACGATTATTATGTCCATTACCGGTTATCAGAACCCAGGATAAAGTTAAAACCCTGCAAACAGGTGATGAATTGACAGTTTACTGTACCGATCCCGGTGTGATGCAGGATATTCCTGCCTGGTGTCGCATCAATGGGCATATTGTCAAGGAGACACGTAATGAACAGGGAGAATATATTATAGTAATCGAGGTTGGCTGATATGGCTGAGCAATATGATGCAAACGAAATTGCGCGGATAAAATCCCGGGTGACCTATGTCGGAGCCGCCGTTAATGTATTTTTGACGATTATCAAAATTACTATGGGTGTGCTCGGGCAATCCGCTGCCTTGATTGCGGACGGGATACATTCCCTGTCTGATTTGCTCAGTGATTTGTTTGTCATTATTGCCATTAAACTGGGCAGCCGCGAAGCAGACTTCGACCATCCTTATGGCCATCGGCGTTATGAAACATTAGCCACTGTATTATTAGGGCTGGGGTTGATTGTTATCGCCGGCGGCATTGCCTGGGATGTGTCAGAAAGAATATTGCATCCGGAAGCTTTATTGATTCCGGAAAAAAATACCTTAGGCATCGCGATTATTTCGATACTGGCGAATGAGTGGCTGTATCAGTATACCAGGCGTGTCGGATTAAAAACCCGCTCTAAACTGCTGCTGGCCAATGCCTGGCATCATCGTAGTGATGCCATATCCTCTGTGGTCGTATTATTTGGTATCGCTGCTGTTTTGGCCGGATATGAATATGCAGATGCCATTGCCGCCATTATTGTTGCGTTGATGGTTGCAAAAATAGGCTTAGGCCTGGTGATGGAAAGCATTAATGAACTGGTGGATACCGCCCTGCCGGAAGAGCGGGTCAAGGAAATTCGAAAAACCATTAAAACAACAGACGGGGTTCGAGAAATTCATTTGCTCAGAACCCGGCAGATGGGGGAAGATGCTTATGTGGATGCACATATCGTTGTCGATCCGAAAATCACCGTTTCAGAAGGGCATTTGATAGGTGATGTGGTCAGAGACCGGTTAAAGACCGAGTTTGACGATATTGCCGATGTATTAGTTCATGTTGACCCGGAAGATGATGAATTTGTAGACAAGAAAGATATTCCGTTGGGACGGAAAGAAATCCAGAAACTGTTCAAGGAATATCTGGGGGAGTTATTCCAGTATATAGATGAACTTAAAATTCATTATCTTGAAGGTAAAATAGACATAGAAGTCATGCTTCCGCATTTGATGATTAATCAGATGCAACAGGTAGAAAAAATCAAGCAGCATTGCGCCTTGATGGAAAAAAAGATAAAACAGATTAATCAGATAAACGTATATTTTAAAGCTTAAAAAAATGGCTGTAGGACACTATAAATTCCCAAAAATGTATCCTGTAAAAGGGATTAGGCTAGGTACTGCCAATGCAGGAATCAAGCAAACTGAACGCGATGATATTTTGATTATGGAAATGTCAAGCTCAGGCAGCGCCGCGGCGGTTTTTACCCAGAATGCCTTTTGTGCCGCCCCTGTACATATTGCCAGGGAACATTTGGCGAAAGCACCACGCTGGTTGCTGATTAATTCGGGTAATGCCAATGCCGGGACCGGACAGCAAGGGATGGATGATGCCCGTTTATGCTGTACAGAACTGGCAAAAAATGTATCCGCTAAAGCAAGTCAGGTGATGCCTTTTTCTACCGGCGTGATTGGGGAAAATCTGCCGGTTGAAAAAATGCTTGATGCTTTTCCCAAGGCCTTGTCTTGTCTTTCAGAAGATAACTGGGAACAAGCAGCCTATGCCATCATGACTACCGATACCTTTGCCAAGGGTGCATCAACCGTTATTGAAATTGCTGGCAAGCCGGTGACTATTACCGGTATCTCCAAAGGTGCGGGAATGATTCACCCCAATATGGCAACCATGCTGGGGTTTGTGGCGACCGATGCCAAAATAGCGCCTGCATTGTTACAGCAATGTCTGCAGCAGGCTGTGGAATTGTCATTTAACCGGATTACCGTCGATGGGGATACGTCCACCAATGACGCTTGTGTGTTACTGGCCAGTGGTTTGTCTGAAGCAGAAGAAATCACTGCAGAAGATGATTCCTGTAAAGTATTTTTAGATGCACTTAAAGCAGTTTGTCAGCAGTTGGCGGAAGCTATAGTCCGGGATGGTGAAGGCGCTACCAAACTGATTCGAATTATTGTTAAACAGGCACAGACTGACCAGGAAGCAGTGATGGTCGCCAAAACTATCGCTCATTCACCGTTGGTTAAAACCGCTTTTTTTGCCAGCGATCCCAACTGGGGACGCATTCTGGCAGCGGTGGGGCGTGCCGGTGTTGAACGCTTAAAACTGGATGATGTGAAAATTTATCTGGATGATGTCTGTATTGTAGAGAATGGCGGCCGGGCTGAAAGCTATACGGAAGAGGCCGGTCAGGAAGTCATGAATCGAGAGGAAATTACCGTCAGCGTCATTCTTGCAAGAGGCGATGCCGAGCAACAGATATTAACCTGTGATTTATCTTATGACTATGTCAGGATTAATGCCGAATACCGGACTTGAGTCGTGACAGAACTATTGCATGTGGCCGTTGGCGTGATAACAAACCGACAGGGCCAGATACTGATAGCAAAGCGACATCAGCATGCACATCAGGGAGGTTTGTGGGAATTTCCCGGGGGTAAGGTTGAGGCCGCTGAAACGCTTCAACAAGCGCTTAAAAGGGAACTGTATGAAGAGCTCGGGATTAATGTTTTACAGGCTGAGCCTCTGATTCAAATTCCATTTCAATACCCGGACAAAACTGTGTTACTGGATGTCTGCAGCGTCGTGTCGTTTTCAAATGAAGCAAAAGGTTGTGAAGGTCAGGAAATTCGGTGGGTGATGCCTGAAGAATTAACGGAATATCGTTTTCCGGCAGCTAACAAAGCCATTATGACAGCCGTTTTATTGCCTGAGTATTATGCCATTCTGGAAGCGGCTGATGAAGCTCAGGCATTGGAAAACCTGGAAAAAATTTTGGCAAAAAATATTCGGTTGATACAGATTCGCTTAAAGAATATGGCCGAGCCTGTTTCTGAAAGACTATTGCAGGATATTGTAGACAGAACGCAGCATAAAAATCCCCGTCTTTCTATTAATTCGGTACATAAAATAAACCATAAACAATTTAATGCGGGAATCCATCTAAGCAGCCGGGATTTAATGCAGGCTGCATCGCGGCCCGAATGTGGTGGGTGGTTGTCGGCATCCTGCCATAATCAGCAGGAGCTTGAAAAAGCACAGGCCTTAGGGGTTGATTTTGTGGTGCTGGCACCAGTGCAAACAACCGCTTCCCACCCGGAGGTTACGCCGTTAGGCTGGGATAAATTTCAGCAACTTTGCCGTTTATCCGGTTTACCTGTCTATGCTCTGGGCGGGGTGCAAATGACTGATGTTGACCGGATACGCAGGGCCGGTGGACAGGGAGTTGCCGGAATCAGTACTTTTCTGTAACGGTAATGCTCAGCGTGTCGCGTTTTAAATATCATCTGTTTACTCCAGAAGACACTGTCAATCCACCTTAGGCCTGTATTCTTTTCTTCAAGTATTGGCCTGTACCCAGCGGACAATATCCGGCAGACTCATCGCGCCGGGTTGTCTGGCAATTTCCTGGCCGTTTTTAAAAATAACCAGTGTCGGAATACTGCGGATACCAAAATTGCCGGCAATGGCCTGTTCCTGTTCGGTATTTAACTTAGCCAGGCGGATATTTGGTTCCAATTGTCCGGCTGCCTGAGCAAAAGCCGGCGCCATCATTTTACAAGGGCCACACCAAGGCGCCCAAAAATCCACGACAACGGGAATATCATTCTGACTGATAAACCTGGAAAAATTCTGACTATTCAATTCAACCGGCTGGCCGGTAAATAAAGCCTGTTTACATTTTCCGCATTTTGGCTGATTGTTCAGACGGCTTGCATCCAGTCTGTTGGTGGTTGCGCAATGCGGGCAAACGATATGTATCGGGGTCATAGCTGAACCTTGTATCAATAATTAATGGAGAAATTGATCGTCTTCTTCTGATGGGATAAAGGCCGGTTCGCCGGGTATTTTATGTGACTCCGTGGCCCATTCTCCAAGATCAATCAAGCGGCATCTATGACTGCAAAAAGGCTTGAAGGTTTCCTCTGCAATCCACAAAACCTCTTTTTTACAGGTAGGACATTTTACTTTCAGCGGCTTTCTTTCTGACATTAAAAAATACAACGGGTTAATAAAAAAGGAATATCTTCGGTCGTTTGCGTTGGACGATTTTCATTGGTGGATGGTTCCATAAAGCGAATGGTAAAACGGTATTTTCCGCCACTGATTTCTGCAAAACAGGGAATCTCTGATGCCACAGAAACCCTGAGTAACTGGATGGGTTGATGGCTGTTAAGCGCCATTTGAAAAAAACCGGCATCTGCGGTTTTTTGTTCCGGCATACTGCTTTGCCGGATGTACTGTAATACTTTGTCGATAGCGATACGAATATCGGTCAGAGGGTGGGTCCAGCGGTCAAGGTCTTTTTGTTGTTCGGCAGCATCCTGTTCCAGCCAGTAGTGATAAGCCGGCAGGTCAAACGCGAAACTGCCGCCGGGAATGGCATTACGCTGGGAAATACTCTGAAAAAGCTCACTTTCCATGACATTGATGCCAATTTTGCCATTGGAATTGTACAGGTTGCTACTGATATGGTTTAGTTCATCGAGAATTTCCTGTAATTTCCGGGTGTCGACGCCCTGACTGTTGGCCAGTTGGGAAAAAATTTTTATTTGTCGATCCAGTTCTTTTAATAATTCTGATTTCAGGTCATTTCGGCTGAAAATCATCAGTGTTTCAAGCAGAATGGAAATAGCCGCTCTTTTTTCATAGACTGTCGGCCCGGCCATAAAATGGTTAAGCTGCAAAAAGAGCTGTTCCAGCCGCATGAACACCCGAATTCTCTCATTCAGTGGAAATTCATAAGTAATTTGTTTATTCAAACCGATTTTAGCCTTAACTATTAACCAAAGAAAGGTATAAATTGTGAAGGTTTTTAACCTGTTCTGCAAGTTCGGTAACAGATTTTGAATTATCTATAATGTCATCCGCCTGTTTTAAGCGTTGTTCCCGGCTGATTTGACTGGCAATAATCTGCTCAATTTGTTCAGTGCCCAGGTTGTCCCGCTGTTTGACCCGTTGATGTTGCAGTTCAGTTGAACAGTCTATGACCAATATTCTGTCGACCCGATGGTTTGAGTGGGTTTCCAGTAACAGCGGAATAGATAAAATACAGTAAGGCGCATCAAGTTGCCTGGCCTGCTCGTCCATGCGTTGAAAAACCAGTGGATGCAGTATCGCTTCCAGTTGTTTTTTCTTATCTGGGTCGGCAAAAACCACGCTTCGCAGTTTTGCCCGGTTTAATGAGCCATCGGCCTGAAGGACATCATCGAAAGTCTGACTGATGATTTTTAATGCCGCCTGGCCGGGTTCGACCAGCTGATGGGCAATGATGTCCGCATCAATAACCGGGACGGATAATGACTGGAACAGCTCGGTGACAGTGGATTTTCCGCTGCCAATTCCGCCTGTCAGTCCAATTTTTAACGGGGTGTTACAGGCCAAGACTGTTTAAATAAAGTTGATTGATTTGATTACCCCAGATGAGCGCCAGCCAGCCGGCGGCGGCAAGGTAGGGGCCAAACGGGATGGGTTTGTTTTTATCCTGTTTACCCAGAATAATCAGGCTGATACCGATGACGGCACCGACTAAAGAAGATAATAAGATAATCAGGGGCAGATATTGCCAGCCTAGCCAAGCGCCAAACAGAGCCAGTAATTTAAAATCACCATAGCCCATGCCTTCCTTGCCGGTTGCCAGTTTAAATAAATGGTAGATGCTCCATAAGCTGAGATAACCGGCGATGGCGCCGATGATGCTGGCGTGGGCATCGGTAAAGATATTGAAAAGGCTGAGAAAAAGTCCCAGCCATATTAACGGTAAGGTAATGGAGTCGGGTAATAATTGATGGTCTATATCAATAAAACTCAGTGCAATCAGACTCCAGGTTAATAACAGTGCAAAAAGCATTTCCAGGCTAAAGTCAAAATGCCAGGCAACCACAGCTGAACAAAGTCCGGTAAATGCCTCAATCAACGGATAGCGTAATGAAATTGGGGCATTACAATTGGCGCATTTTCCTTGCAGAAAAATATAGCTGATGACGGGTATGTTTTGCCAGGGTTTAATCGGGTGATTACAATGGGGACAACGGGATTGGGGAACGGCCAGATTAAAAGGGGACTGTTCCGGCTCTTGTTCCATTTGCAGAAATTCCTGGCATTCCCTGGTCCAGGATTTTTCCATCATGACCGGCAACCGATAAATGACAACATTCAGAAAGCTGCCAACCATTAACCCGGTAATAAAAATGACTGTGGTGAGTAAAACAGGTGATTGCTGTAATAAGTCAAAAATCGGGAGCATAAAGGCAAAGAGTCAAGTTTAAATGATAACGCACAAAGTAATGACCCACCTGCCAGTCAATCGGCAGGCGAGTGAAACGATTAACCGACAGCCGCTCCTAATTTAAAGATTGGTAAATACATGGCGACAATTAAACCACCGACTAAAACACCGAGTACAACCATAATAAGCGGTTCCATCAAGCTGCTTAGATTATCGACCAGATTATCCACTTCTTCCTCGTAAAAGTCAGCCACTTTGTCCAGCATGGCGTCAATTGAACCGGACTCCTCACCAATGGCCACCATTTGTACCACCATATGAGGAAAAACACCGGTCTGGGTCATGGAAAACTGCAGTTGCTGGCCGGTCGAGACATCTTCTCTGATTTTCATGACCGCGTCAGAAAATACGATATTACCACAGGCACCTGCCACTGATTCAAGCGCTTCAACCAGGGGGACGCCAGCCGCAGACATAGTGGATAATGTCCGAGCGAAGCGGGCAATGGCTGATTTTTCCAGAATCATGCCCACGACTGGAATTTTGAGCAGAGTTCGATCCAGAAACTGATTAAACGGGCGGGAGCGTTTTTTAAAGTAATTAAAGACAAAAACAACGCCACCGATGCTGCCGAGTACGGCCCACCACCACTCCTGAGCCCATTCGGACAAGCCTATGACAAACTGGGTGAAAGCCGGCAAATCAGCACCGAAGCTTTTAAACAGGTCTTCAAAGACCGGAACAACAAAAATCAGCAATACGGCGGTGACAATAAAGGCAACGACCAGTACAGCCACCGGGTAGGTCAACGCTTTTTTAACCTTTTTCTTGATGGATTCTGATTTTTCTTTATAGGTGGCAATTTTATCCAGCAGGGTTTCTAAAACCCCTGCCTGCTCACCGGCTTCCACCAGATTACAGAACAAATCATCAAAATAAAGATTCTTGCGCCGTAAGGCCTGGGCCAGAGTATCCCCGCCTTCAATATCGGCTTTGATGGACAATAACATTTCCGCCATGCTGGGGTTTTCGTGGCCTTTGCCGATAATATCGAAAGACTGAACCAAAGGCACACCGGCTTCCAGCATTGTCGCCAGCTGGCGGGCAAAGATGGCAATATCGCCCGGGGTAATCGCCTGGGCCTTTTTGGTAAACAGTGGTTTGGGCTTGGGTTTTATTTTGATGACCCGGATGCCCATGCGCCTTAAGTCGGTACGGGCGACGGTTTCGCTTTTGGCGCTGATTTCACCTTTGGTTTTGTTTTTTTGTTTGTCAAAACCTTCCCAGATAAAGTCAATCTGATTTTCAGTTATTTCAGCCATAGTTATTCCTTGGTTACTCGGTCAAGTTCTTCCAGCGAGGTAATTCCCTGTTTGACTTTTAACAGGCCGGAAGCACGTAAATCATTTATACCTTCACTTAAAGATAATTCTGCCAATTCCATCGCATTTCCGCCTTTTAAGATTAATGCGCGCATGTTTTCGCTGATGGGCATGACCTGGTAAATACCCACTCGCCCTTTATAGCCTCTGTTGCAATGTTCACAGCCTTCATCATTGGGCATGTATATTTTTAAATCATTGAGTTCTTCTTGTTTAAAACCGGCATCGAGATAGGTTTTTTCTGGATAATCTGCCGGTTTTTTACAATGTTCGCACAAGCGGCGGGCCAGTCTTTGCGCCATAATCAGATTAACGGCAGAAACGATATTAAACGGTTCTATCCCCATCTGAATCAAACGGTTGATAGTTTGCGGAGCATCATTGGTATGCAGGGTGGACAAAACCAGGTGACCGGTTTGCGCGGCTTTTACGGCAATACTGGCAGTTTCCAGGTCACGAATCTCACCGACCATGATGATATCCGGATCCTGACGTAAAAAAGCCTTGAGTGCTTCGGCAAAATCAAGCCCTGCCTTGGGGTTTACATTAACCTGATTGATGCCTTCCACGGTAATTTCCACCGGGTCTTCCGCAGTGGAGATATTGCGTTCTATGCTGTTGAGAATATTTAATCCCGTATACAGCGAGACGGTTTTACCACTCCCGGTCGGGCCGGTAACCAGCACCATGCCATAGGGTTTATGAATGGCTTCCAGAAAAAGTTTTTGCTGCTCCGGCTCGAAACCCAGTTTTTCAATACCCATCTGGGCGCTGGTGGGATCCAGTATCCTCAATACCACCTTTTCGCCATACAATGTCGGACAGGTGTTGACACGAAAATCAATGGCGCGGTTTTTGGATAGCTGCATTTTGATTCGGCCATCCTGTGGAACGCGCCTTTCTGCAATATCCATGCGCGACATGACTTTGATTCGGGAAATAATGCGATTGGAAATATTGGAAGGCGGGGAGGCTGCTTCGTATAAAATGCCATCACCCCGAAAACGGATGCGGAAAGTTTTTTCAAAAGGCTCCAGATGAATATCGGAAACCCCTTTTTTAATGGAATCCAGTAAGATTTTATTAACAAAACGTACGATGGGGGCATCATCGACATCGGACGTGTCTTCTTG
Organism: uncultured Methylomarinum sp.; assembly: GCA_964385115.1. Lineage (GTDB taxonomy): Bacteria > Pseudomonadota > Gammaproteobacteria > Methylococcales > Methylomonadaceae > Methylomarinum. The sequence continues at coordinate 8,504 of CAYLNS010000007.1, read as the reverse complement.
TATAACTTCGTCTTCGCCGGAGGAAATATCGATATTGTCTAGGTCTTCATCAAGAAGATCAGTCATGGACGTGTCGGCCGCTTCCAGCGCGGTATCAATCGCCTGGCTGAGTTTGTCCTCTTCAACCAGTATATTTTCAGTATTCAGACGAGTGTGAAATTTTATTTCATCCAGTGCCTGAAAATTGGTCGGGTCTGAGGTGGCAATAAACAAACGATTGCCGCGTTTGAATAATGGCAGCGCGTGATGTTGACGAATGAGTTTTTCATTGACCAGTGAAATCGGCAGGGATTTCAGGTCTATAGCATCCAGATCAAAAAAAGGGACGCCGAATTCCTGGGAGGCAAATTCCGCAATAATTCGACTGTCAACATGATTGTTATTAACCAGATAACTGATTAACGAGACTTTGTTTTTTGCCGCGGCGGAAATCGCCTGCTGGGCACTCTCCTCAGACAGCAGACCTTCGCGTATTAGGCATTGGGTTAATCCACTAAATTGTAAGTCGCTTGCAGTTGTAGACATGAAAGATTGATAACCGAATCTGTTGTATGAATTAGCATAGTTGAAAACTCAGTTTTGTCTATCAATCTCAGGATTTTATCCAGCACCTCTAGAATACCTCGTCATTGATGGCGAGGATGAAGAGGTGTAATATTTTCTTAAAGAAAACCTTATCCTTCAGGGCGAGGTGCTGGATTTATTGACGCGGCTGGCAGAGGACCTGGTTCTGCCAACCGTGTCTGATAAAGCCGCTTACAGTGATTTGATTTTGTTCAGCTGTTCATTCAGATTAGCCAATGTAGTTTGCAATTTGGCCAGTTTTTCCTTTTCCTTTTCTATCACTGCCGCCGGCGCTTTGTCGATAAATCCCGGATTCTTGAGTTTTCCTTCAATACGTGGCAAGTCTTTGTTTATTTTTTGAATTTCTTTTTCCAGTCGCGCCATTTCAGCTTCTTTGTCGATAAGACCGGCCATTGGAATCAATATTTTCATATTGCCAACCAGGGCCACGGCAGACTCAGGGGCGGTCTCGTTTTTATCAAGCCACTGGATGGACTCCAGGCGTCCCAGCTTTAACAGATAAGCTTCGCTGTTTTTGACAAAATTCAGATCCGAGGCTGAGCCATCCTGAAGCAGAACAGCAAGCGGTTTGCCCGGCGCGATATTCATTTCACCCCGGATACGTCTGACGCCCAGAATAAAGTCCATGACCCAATTGATTTCATCAATTGCCTGTTGATTGATTTGCTGATCATCGGCTTCAGGATAAGGCTGAAGCATGATGGTTTCGCCTTGTATTCCCGTCAGCGGGGCCACCCGTTGCCAGATTTCTTCGGTAATAAAAGGAATTAACGGATGAGCCAAGCGCAAAATCTGTTCCAGAACCTTCAGCAATGTCTGGCGGGTGCCTCTTTGCAGGGCCGCGTTTTCTGATTGCAGGGAAATTTTGGCCAGTTCCAGGTACCAGTCACAATATTCATTCCAGGTGAACTCATAAATGCTTTGTGCAACCAGGTCAAAACGATAGTTTTTAATATCCTGCTGCACCTGTTTAATTACCTGGTTCAAACGTGACTGAATCCACTGGTCAGCCTGTGAATATTCACAGGCTTCACCGGATAAGCCGTTATCCTGATTTTCGGTGTTCATCAACACATACCGGGCAGCATTCCACAGCTTGTTACAGAAATTCCGGTAACCTTCCGTCCGGGCCAGGTCAAAACGAATATCGCGTCCGGTCGATGCCAGGGATGCAAAAGTGAAGCGTAATGCATCGGTGCCAAAAGAGGGGATGCCATCAGGGAATTGCTTGCGGGTTGCTTTTTCGATTTTTTCGGCCAGATGCGGTTGCATCATGCCGGAAACCCGTTTTTTAACCAGCGACTCAAGGTCTATACCGTCAATCAGGTCAATCGGGTCAAGCACATTGCCTTTGGATTTGGACATTTTTTGTCCTTCCGCATCGCGTACCAGTCCATGGATATAAACCTCCTTAAAGGGGACTTCACCCTGAAATTTAAGCCCCATCATAATCATCCGGGCAACCCAGAAGAAAATAATGTCAAAACCTGTGACCAGAACGCTGGTCGGGTAATGCTTGGCCAGTTCCGGCGTGTTTTCCGGCCAGCCCAGCGTTGAAAAAGGCCAAAGTGCGGATGAAAACCAGGTATCGAGAACATCTTCATCCTGTCGCAGCGGATAATTGTCAGCCAGATTGTGGGTTTTGCGGACTTCCTCCTCCGAGCGGCCGACATAAATATTCCCCTGGTCATCGTACCAGGCCGGGATTCGGTGTCCCCACCAGATTTGTCTGGAAATACACCAGTCCTGGATATTTCGCATCCATTCAAAATAAGTGTTTTTCCAGTTGTCGGGAACAAATTTAATATCGCCATTTTCCACGGCCTCAATGGCGGGCCTGGCCAGCGGTTCAATCTTGACATACCACTGGTCTGTCAGGAAGGGTTCTATTACCGTACCGGTACGGTCGCCGCGTGGAACCATCAGTTTATGGTCTTCGATTTTTTCCAGCAGGCCTTGAGATTCCAGATTAGTAATAATTTGTTTTCTGGCTTCAAAACGGTCCAGACCGACATATTGCTCAGGGATAATGTTGAATCCGTCATCGTTGGCGCGGATATTGGCATCAGCAGTAAAAATATTAATCAGTCCGCCATGAGGTAAATCAGCAATAGCCGATATATCCCGGTGTCTTAACCAGACATCATAGTCATTAAAGTCATGAGCCGGCGTGATTTTTACGCAGCCGGTACCAAATTCAGGATCGACATGTTCGTCCGCAATAATCGGGATACGTCTTCCTGTCAGGGGGAGTTCGACCAGTTCGCCCAGCAAGTGTTTATAGCGCTCATCATCAGGATGAATGGCCACGGCCGCATCGCCCAGCATGGTTTCAGGCCGGGTGGTGGCAACAATTAAATGGCCGCTGCCATTGGCCAGCGGATAACGCATATGCCACATGAAACCGTTTTCTTCTTCGGACAGAACTTCAAGGTCAGAAACAGCGGTATGTAAAACAGGGTCCCAGTTAACCAGACGTTTGCCGCGATATATCAGCCCTTCTTCATACAGTTTGATAAACACTTCCTGGACGGCTTCGGTCATACCCTCATCCATGGTAAAGCGTTCACGGCTCCAGTCCAGGGAGGCGCCCATGCGTCTTAACTGGCGGGTAATGGTGCCGCCGGATTGTTCTTTCCATTCCCAGACTTTTTCGATAAATTTATCGCGGCCATAATCAAAGCGGGTTTTGCCTTCGGCATTGATGAGCCGCTCAACCACCATTTGCGTGGCAATGCCGGCATGGTCGGTTCCTGCCTGCCATAAGGTGCAATTGCCTTTCATGCGGTGATATCGGATTAAAGCATCCATGATGGTATCCTGGAATGCATGGCCCATGTGCAGGCTGCCGGTGACATTGGGCGGTGGAATCATGATGCAGTAAGATTCGCCTTCACCTTGCGGGGCAAAGTAGCCTTTTTCTTCCCAGGTGTTGTACCAGTGCTGTTCTATTGAATGGGGGGAATAGGTTTTTTCCATGGATTTACAAGTTTGGTCAGAGTAAGAATAATGAATTAAAGTTTGTGTGTGATGATTTCGAGCCGGGCCTGTTTGTACTGGCGATAGCGTTCACGTCCCATTTGTTTGGTGGCTTCGCTGTTATCCAGGATTTCCAGAATTTTTCCGCATTGTTTAAACTGTTGCGGTATCGTTGCAGACAGGTTTATGACAACCTGCAACCATTTTTCCGGAATGGTGTCGCTGCCGATTAACACCAGATTGTCAAATTCCGGTGATTGCCCCTGAAAAATCTCATGAGGGACAAAACTGCCCGCCCTGAATGTCCAGAGCAGATCATCGATTTGCTGGCTTTGCTGCGCTGTATCCGTCAGAACATAACAAAACTGGCCATTGCGATAGATTTTCTCAATCAGCTTGCAGGCAAATTGCAGACGTTCGGTTTGCGATTCTGACGGCAGCACATAAAAAATCACCTCAGGCATTGGCCCTGTTTAGCAAATATTGTATCAGCAGCGGGACAGGTCTTCCGGTTGCGCCTTTTTCTTTACCGGTACGCCAGGCGGTTCCGGCAATATCCAGGTGCGCCCAGCGGTAGTCTTCTGCAAAACGGGACAGAAAACAGGCGGCGGTAATAGTGCCCGCATCCCGGCCACCAATATTGGCCATATCAGCAAAATTGGAGTTAAGCTGTTCCTGATATTCTTCCCACAAAGGCAAACGCCATACTGTGTCACATGCGGTTTCACTGGCTTTGACGAGATCTTCACAAAGGTCATCATCATTACCCAGCAAGCCACTGGGAACGCGGCCGAGAGCGACCAGGCAGGCGCCGGTCAGCGTGGCCATGTCAATCACCACTTCCGGGTTGAATTTTTCAGCATAGGTCAGGGTGTCACATAAAATCAGGCGGCCTTCAGCGTCGGTATTCAGCACTTCAATCGTCTTCCCCGACATGCTGGTTAAAATATCCCCAGGTTTATTGGCATCGCCATCCGGCATGTTTTCTGAAGAAGGAATCAGGCCGACGATATTTAACGGCAGTTCCATTTCGGCCACCGCTTTGAGTACGCCTAACACGGTAGCCCCGCCACACATATCATATTTCATTTCATCCATGCCGGCGCCGGGTTTCAGGCTGATACCACCGGCGTCAAAGGTCAGGCCCTTGCCAACCAGAACGATGGGTGAGGTGCCGGGCTTCCCGCCATTATAATTCAGGGTAATCAGCTTGGCGGGCTGGCGGCTGCCACGGGTAACGGACAGCAGTGCGCCCATTCCCAGAGCTTGCATATGGCTTTCTTCCAGAATATCGACATCTATTTTGTCAAACACAGCCGATAACTCAATCGCTTGCTCGGCCAGATAAGAAGGAGTGCAGATATTACCGGGAAGGTCTGCCAGCAGCTTGGTCATCTCCATACCATGGGCAATAGCTTTTCCCTGTAATAATCCTGTTTCTATTGATGCTAAATTGTCATCTGTCGCCAGGATTTTAATTTCCTGCAGCGATATTTTTTTATCATCATTATTTTTGGTTTTGTCATAGAGATACAGGCAGTCATTAAAGACTTCGATAATTTGGCGGGTTTTCCATTCCAGGTCAGCCTGATCAACCAGTATTTCTGTTAATGTGGCGGTTGCTGCAGGGAAATTACAGCTTTTTATGGCTTTAATGGCAGAAGACAGAGCCTTGCGATAAGATTTGCGACAAACTTTGCTTTTTTCTCCAAATCCCACCAGCAGCAGACGTTTAATCGGGCTGTCAGGAATATGGTTTATCAACAGGGTTTCTGCATTTTTACCCGTGATATCGCCTTGTTCAATCAGCCGGGTGACCAGTTGGTTGGTCGTTTTGTCTATGGCTTCGGCGGTCTCACTGAGTTGCTGGTTTTCATAAATGCCAACAATCAAGCATTCACTTTGTAGTTTGTCAAACGCTGAGCTTTCTATAGAATAGTCAATAACAGGCATAATTAAGTCTTTTTTAAGAATCCGGGACTGCTTTAAGGCAGTTTTATACGTTTATAATCTCTGAACAACAGAGGCCAACCTCTTGATATGCTAATCATAGGCGGTAAGCTTATGATTATGCAAGATTAACTACTTAGACTGGCCTAATCCAAGCCAAGTTGTGTTGAGTAGTTATTTATATAAAGGTTAAATCTTCATTTTTGCAACTGAATGCCTAAAAAGATTATTCAGAGGCATTGCTAAAATTATACATCATAAAACCTGGGGAAAGTGTTTGAACATTGATTTGCCAAATAATCAGAGCAGACGACGGGGCCGCCTGATTACGGTTCTGGATAAAATGATTGTTACTGATTTATTTAAAACCGTATTGTCGGTGTTATTTGTTGTCGTCATTATTATTGTCAGTCGAAAATTTATCAGGATTCTGGCCAAGGCGGTAGATGGCAGTTTGTCGGTTGATGCGGTGATGAATATGCTGGGATATAAATTTATTTCGGTATCCGTTATGTTTTTTCCGGCAGCGGTGTTTATGGCGGTGATTATGGTTCTGGGAAGAATGTACCGCGATCAGGAAATGGCGGCAATCGCTTCGGCGGGAGGTGGTCCCGGGGTGATATACAAGGCTGTGTTTTTATTAATGATTCCGCTGGCGTTCGCGGCGGGAGGATTGTCGCTGGTCGCAGCGCCATGGGCTGAAAAACAAACCCAGAAACTGGTTGTCCGGGATCAGGGGGTCATTGATATAAAAGGGATTACCGCTGGCAGGTTTAGTGAATTAAAAAATGGCAGTCTGGTGTTTTATGTTGAAGATATTGTCAAAAACAATCAGATGCAGAATATTTTTATGCAAATGGGTAAAGATATGCCGATAGCGGTGGTCACTTCAGATTCCGGTAAATTTGAACATCAGCAAGGTGGGCTGTATCTGATTCTGAAACAAGGGGAGCGTGTCAAAGGAACGCCAGGAAAAAAGAGTTTTGTGATGGAGTCGTTTGCTGAATATGGAATTTTGATTGAGCAACAAACCAAAGAGCTGTCCTTGCGGGAAAGAGCTTTATCCACCGAAAAACTCTGGCAATCCCACCAGAAAAAGGATCTGGCTGAAATCCAAAATCGTCTATCGGTGCCCTTGGGTGTTTTGTTTCTGGCCTTTTTGGCCGTACCCCTGGCTAAAATGAATCCCCGTGGCGGTGTTTATGGAAATTTATTATTTGCTTTTGGGGTTTATTTTATCTATTCCAATATGAAGCGAGTAGGGCAAAGCTGGGTGATTAAAGGGGTTATTCCTGTCTGGTTCGGCTATATATGGATTTATCTGATTCTGTTTTTAATGGGGATTATTTTGCTGATAAGGATATATGGCTGGAAGTGGGTCAAGGAGCAATTAATTAAATGAATGTATTAACCCTGTATATTATCCGGGAAATTATCAAAGCTTCTCTGATTGCTTTATTACTGTTGTTAACACTGTTTAATCTGTTTACCTTTAGTGATGAATTAAATGATTTAGGAACCGGTAATTATGGACTGAAAGAAATTTTTGAATTTCTGCTGTTGACTTCGCCGCGGACAATTTATGAGTTGGTACCTTCATCAGCCTTGATTGGCAGTTTGTTTGTGGTCGGCTCTATGGCCAATAACCGGGAGATTATCGCCATGCGGGCTGCCGGGGTCTCGGTTTTATGGATTGTCAGAACCATTATGCTGGCAGGCGTTGTGCTGGTGATTTTTTCGATGATTTTTGGGGAATTGGTCGCGCCTAAAACAGAGAGAATGGCCCAGGAATTAAGGGAAGAGGCTCAAAAAGGGAAAGTAGTGATGCGTTCTCAGTATGGCATGTGGTTCAGGGAAGGGCAGCAATTTATCAATGTCAGGCAAATTCAAAGTGATGATGTTTTAAAAGACGTGTTCATTTATCAGTTGAATGATCGCCATCGTTTGGAATTGATGATGCATATTCGAAAAGCAGTTTTTCAGGGGAAGGGGTCATGGAAACTAGAGCAGGTCGAATATTCAGAAGTATCAGGTGAGAGCGTTTTGGCCGGCAGTAAAGCCAAAGAAGAATGGCATACATCCATAGACCCGGGATTGCTTGATATCGTTGTGGTTCTAGCGGATGAACTACCGTTATATGACTTGTACCAATATATACATTTTTTACAGCAGAATAATCAAAAGTCAGATGAATTTGAACTGGCATTCTGGAGTCGCTTATTTAATCCCCTGGCCACATTTGCCATGCTGATGATTGCCGTTCCTTTTGTAGTAGGCGTCCACAGAAATGTCAGTACCGGAGGTCGCTTGATGGCCGGGATTGTGATTGGAATGATTTTTAACATCCTGGACAAGATGACAGGGCACCTGGGACTGGTTTATGGCTTTAATCCGGCAGTGATGGCGATTCTTCCCAGCTTGATAATGTTGGGACTGGCGTTTTATGCCATTAAAAGAGTAGGGTGAGAGCCAGTTGGCACTATTTCATCCTGTTGTCTAAATTAAACTTGAGTCCTTTGTTCTCTGACCCCTTTTTTGCTCGTTAGTATTATTTCTCCCTTACTAACCGGTCAAGTAGAATGTCCTCAATATTTCGTCGTGAATCAATTACCGACAATACATAAACGTCAAACTCTGATATGCGGTAAATAACTCGCCAAGGGGGAATCACTAATTCTCGATATTGAATAATACCGTATTCCTTAAGTTCGGGGACAACACGCCCTTTTTGAGGGAAGGAATGAAGATTCGAGGTCTTGCTTCTAATTTTTTTAAGGTTATCTTTTGCTGCTGATGGGTTATCTGCATGGATATACTCAATAATGGCCCTCAGATCTTCTTCTGCAACCTCAGCCCAGCAAACCTTATATTCTTTTGCCATCCTTTAAGAATCCGCCAGCTTCTCCAGTTCTGAAAACACTTCATCTTGTGTCTTCATTTTTCCGTTGACGACATCTTCCTCACCTTGAGATATGAGCTTCAATATCCCA
>CAYLNS010000006.1:27699-32854 GCA_964385115.1 uncultured Methylomarinum sp. | reverse complement strand
TTGCAAAAAAGGTATCAGAAAATACTAACAGCTAAAACTTCAATGTCTTTTCCGTTAGTAAACTCAAATATTATGACTCAAGCTTCCTGAAAGATTTTATTATCCTCGGGTTAAAGCTTCAATGCTATCAATAGTCGCTATTCATTTTTACCGATAATCTCAGCCGTATAGCGGTAGACCTTAACCGTGTCGGACCAGTAATTGGCCGGTAGACCCGCTTTAACTTTCAGATGCCTGAGAAACTCCTGCTTGTCGGGCAGTGATTCCCAGACTGATGGTAAAAAAGTCCCTTTATAGCCATTTTCCTGAAGAATCAGGCCATCAATACCCGGCCTTATCTGCCTTAATAAATCCTGCTCCGAATCAAATTGCATGGGCTCGGGTTCACTGAGTATGGAAATAGAAATATCCAGTTCAGGAATTTCGTATTTTTGTACGGGTGGAAACCTGGGATCTCTATAGGCGGCGGAAAAGGCATTTTCGGCAACGTCTTCAACCAATGGTAACACAGCTTCCAGCATGCCGATGCAGCCCCGTAACTGGTGATTTTTTTCCAGCGTGACAAAGGTTGCCCGCGGAACCACTAATTCAGGCGGATAATCATGGATATCGACGCTGACAGGGTGTCCGGTAATATAGCCATTTTCAATCGATTTTCTGGCCAGATTCAATAAAATTTGCTGATTTTCTTTAGTTAATGACATAAGCTCCATACCCTACTACACGATTTTTATCACCCGCCGTATCGCCGGAATTTCTTAAATCTACAGTTTTTACCGATAAATCATGATCACGGGCATAAGCCAGTAATCCACTGACCGGCGTACGTCCGCAGGCGGAATCAAAATCCAGATTTTCATATTGTTTTGCTTCAATCAGCCGCGAGGTATAACTATCCATTTCTCTGGCCGTTTCATAATCATGATAATGACTTAAATCCGAACTGATGACGATCAGGGTTTCCGGCCCACCCCAGACTTTTTCTAAAACCTGCCGAACCTGGTCAGCACTGGCATCACCGGCAACGATTGGAACCAGTTGAAATGATTTGAGCACTGCCTGCAAAAAGGGAAGCTGCACTTCAAGACTGTGTTCCATGCTATGCGCCTGATCCAGGTAATGAACAAACGGCAGAGTCGCCAGCTCGGCCACTGTCTGAGTATCAATCCTGATATTCCCCAGCGGGGTGGCAAATTCATCAACGCTGGGTACGGCAAGCCCTGCAAAAGCAACCCGGTGCGATGGCCCTATCAATACCACCCGGGTTATTTTGTCTGCCTGCTTTTTTAAACGGGCATAAGCACTGGCCGCAACGGGGCCTGAATAAATATATCCTGCATGCGGCACAATAATCGCCTTTGGGGGATTAGATTGACCGTCGTCTTCCGCCTCATCCAGAAAATAATCAATCATGCTTTGTAACTGCACCGGGTTTTCCGGATAAAATGCCCCGGCAACGGCAGGTGGTCTGATTTTAGTCATGGTTAATCTCCTCCCCGATCGATATTTTTCTTTCTGACTGAATCATCATGAGTTGAAAATTAAATAAACAACTCCATTATGCTTTTATAGTCAGCTATAACTTAGTTATAGGTCCTAAATTGACAAATTCAAGACGGGGTACCCCATGCATACATTAATCAGTCATAGCACTGTCAGTACAAAATACTGGCATCAATTGGACGATGGACGTATTCAATGCGATTTATGTCCCCGTTTTTGCAAATTACATGAAGGACAAAGAGGACTTTGTTTTATCCGTCAGAATTTGGATAATCAGATTGTTATGACCAGTTATGGTCGTTCCAGTGGTTTTTGTATCGATCCTATCGAAAAAAAACCGCTCAATCATTTTTATCCCGGCACACCGGTTTTTTCATTCGGTACCGCAGGGTGCAATCTGGCCTGTAAGTTCTGCCAAAACTGGGATATCAGCAAATCGCGGGAAATGGATTCGCTAATGAGCCAGGCCTCTCCTGAAGCTATTGCTGATGCGGCATTAGAGTCCGGCTGTTTAAGTGTTGCCTATACCTATAATGACCCGGTTATTTTTCATGAATACGCCATCGACACCGCACAAATATGCCGTGAACGCGGACTCAAATCTGTCGCTGTATCTGCAGGCTATGTGTGCCCGGAACCACGGGCAGAGTTCTATCAATATATGGATGCTGCTAATATTGACCTGAAGGCTTTTAGTGAATCTTTTTACCATAAAATAACCGGTTCACACTTAAAAGATGTTTTGGAAACACTGCAATATATCAAGCATGAAACTGATGTATGGCTGGAATTAACCACGTTATTAATCCCGGGCGAAAATGATTCGGCAAAGGAACTGGAAGCAATGACGCAATGGGTAGTAGAAAATCTTGGCCCTGATGTGCCGATGCATTTCACCGCTTTTCATCCTGACTGGAAGATGCGCGACAAACCCAGAACGCCAATCAGTACCTTGTTGATGGCCAGGGAAATCGCCTTACAGAATGGAGTCCGTTATGCCTATGTCGGCAATGTGCATAATAAAGCCGCAGAGAGTACCTATTGTCATCATTGCGGACATTTGTTAATTGGAAGAGACTGGTATGAATTATCTGAATGGGGTCTGGATGAAAAAGGCTGCTGTCAGCAATGCGGTACGCCTTGCGCGGGAAAATTCGCGGATAAACCGGGAGACTGGGGCGCCAAACGTCAGGTCATCAATTTTTCAGCATAAATCCGCAGTTTTGTCATGGTTTCGTAATATTGCACTAAGATAATAATATCTCCAGTTGACAAATTGAGAGTAAAAAAATGATGAATCAGTTAATAAATGAAACATTTTTAGGCGAAGAAGCCCGTATTGATCCTAAGATATCCGAACAATTACGTTCAGATAAACAAAGTAGTCGGCAACATTTATCTCCGGTACAAAAAGAAATCAAGCTGGATGAATATGAGCAGGCTATGGCGGCCTGATAGAGTTGGGTATAATTGATTATTCATTTAATCAATTCAATCGTAATGAACAATACAGAAATAACCAAAGCCAAAAAAGTTAAACGAATTGCCGCCATTCTTTATATTTTGTTGATGGCATTTATAGTGGGTGGCTCGTTGCTTAATCAGCAAAAAACTGAATCTACGCAACCCGAGTCATCGCCAATCAACCCATTTTAAGCGCTTGTCTGGATTCATTCAGAATCCTGATGCCTCCCTGGATAATAATCAACGCAATACTGATACCTATCAATAAATCAGGTATGTTTGAATGCGTTACTTTAACCAGTAGTCCACTTATTATGACGCCGAGGTTTGCAATCACATCATTTTTTGAAAAAATATAACTGGCCCGCAGGTGAATATCGCCTTGCTTGAAGGGTGCAATCAGCACCACACAAACAATATTGGCCAGCAGCGCCAGCAAACCAAATACAATCATCAGCAATGAATCCGGCCTACTGCCGTAAAGCAACTTATCAACCACTTCGCTGCCTGCTGATATTCCCATGAATATTTCAAGTAATCCACAAAAAAATGCGACCCTGGTTTTATGTTGTTTTGATTTGCCCACCGCATAAAGACTGATGCCATAAACACTGGCATCGGCCAGCATATCCAATGAATCCGCCATCAATGCTGTCGATTCAGCGATTATGCCAGCCATTCCCTCCACGATAAACATAGCCGCATTAATCAGCAGTAACCACCCTAAAACCCGGGATTGCGTCATGATTAATGATGAAACAAACGACCTAACAGACTCTGATCCTGACCTTTTTCCAGTTCAATTAACCGTTGCCGGGCCAGTTCGCCGATTTCATTATCGCCTTCCTGCTCGGCAATACGTTTTAAAACAGCATTACTTTTATCATCCAGCAAGGTAATGGCCTGTTTACGGACAGAATCGAAATGAGCATGTAATGCCGCCAGTTCACGCAGATAGGCATTACAAATCTGTAGTTGTTTCAACATGACTTTTTCAGGATCACTGGTAAATAAATCACGCTGTAAATTACCGTATTTTTCCTGCAGTAACACCCAGTCATTTCTATTTATTTTTTCCGGTTGGGTGGGATCATCACAACAGCCCATGGCAGCCTCCTCAAAAAATATTTTACCAATCCACTATACAAGATATTAGAGTATTTTTTTGGTTTTTAGTGCCAGCTATTGTTAAGCTTTATCCAGTATAATACTGAGACTTATGAAAATACTGATTGTACTGTTATTCTGGCTGGGAAGCGTTGCCATTACTCAGGCGACAGAATACCCTTTGCCATCAAATCCAGAGGACAGCCTGATAGGGGATGAACCTCATAAAATCAAATATGCCATTGCCCGGCATGAAGACACCCTGCTGGATATTGCCCGGCGATATGATATTGGTCAAAACCAGATTTTATTGGCAAATCCTGATGTTGACCGCTGGCTGCCTGGTGAAGGCACTAAAGTCAGAATCCCGAACAGCTATATTTTGCCGGATGCACCCCGTAAAGGCGTAGTGTTGAATCTGCCTGAATTCAGATTGTATTATTACCCGAAAAAAAGGCCCGATATTGTTATTACGCATCCCATCAGTATTGGCCGGATAGACTGGGAAACACCTTTGGGTAAAACCTACATCCGGGCAAAAACTAAAAATCCAGTCTGGATTCCTCCAAAATCCATCAAGGAAGAACATGCCAAAGAGGGTGAAATCCTGCCCGATGTTTATCCAGCTGGCCCTGATAATCCATTGGGTCTATATGCGTTACGACTGGGCATACCCGGTTATCTGATTCATAGCACCAATAAACCTTATGGGGTTGGCATGCGGGTCAGCCATGGCTGTATCAGGATGTATCCGGAAGACATTGAAAAACTGTTTCCAGATATAAAAGTGGGAACCGCTGTTTATATTGTTGATCAGCCTGTTAAAGTAGGTTGGCTGAAAGATAATACCTTATATATAGAAGTTCATCCTGCATTAAAGGATGAAGATAATGAATATTCAGCCCGGCTTGAGACTGCTTTAAATTTGATTGAAAAAGCCAATCATGGCATCCTGCCAGTATTGAAAGGTTCGGCCTTAAAAAAGGCTTTACAACAAGCTAATGGCATACCTGTCGCCATTTTTGAACGGCCTATTAAATTTGATGAACTGGAATTATTGGATGCAAGCAATAAAAAATAA
>CAYLNS010000006.1:0-27599 GCA_964385115.1 uncultured Methylomarinum sp. | reverse complement strand
ACGGCCTATTAAATTTGATGAACTGGAATTATTGGATGCAAGCAATAAAAAATAAATACTGTTTAATATCAGTTACTTACGGAATAAGTGTATGGAACAAGGATGTGTACGACATCTTCTGGAGTCAGTGACTGATATTAAACACCAAAATACTCTGAGTAATTACAAATAATGTTTTTTGTATTTCCCCAGTCGTAATGGCTATAATCAGACCAATGATAAGGGTGCTGTTATTCAGCATTCATACAGCCTTTTACCCAACAATAGAGCTTTAATTTATTAACCCGGAGAAAATATAATGGCAAAACTATCAGACATCGAAGGTATCGGTGAAGCTTATTCCGCTAAACTGACTGAAGCAGGAATCACATCGCTGGAAAAGTTACTGGAATTATGTTGCGACAAAAAAGGCAGAAAACAAATTGCCGAATCCACCGGAATCAGTGAAAAATTAATTCTTAACTGGGTTAATCGCGCTGACCTTGCCAGGGTAAAAGGGATTAGCACCCAGTATGCAGATCTGCTGGAATGTGCCGGTGTCGATACGGTACCTGAACTGGCCCAGAGAAACCCGGAAAATTTACAGGCCAAGATGACTGAAGTGAATGAAGAAAAAAATCTGGTGCGTAAACTGCCTTCTGTTTCACAGGTTGAAGACTGGGTAAAACAGGCAAAAGAGCTTCCCCGCGCTATCACTCATTAATCAGGTAAAGCTTATAGCATAAAAAAAAACCCCATTTTGTGGCCACACAAAATGGGGTTTTTTAATTTTAACAGCTTATTTCATCATGGATTTTTTAAACATACGATCCAGCTTGCTGTTTGTTTCCTGTGCATATTGCGCTGCACGGTTTGCAGCCGCTTCCGCCGCCGCAGCTCTGGCTGCAGCTTCTGCCGCAGAAGACTGGGCGCTGGCCGCATCAGACGAAGCTGAAGAAATCTGAGTTTTTAACTCATCAATCTGAGATTGCAAATTATCAATATCAGAAGTGCTGGCACAACCCGTTGCCAGGCCCGCTACGATCATTACAGTTGCTAATTTTATTGTCTTCATTTTATTATCCTTTTTGTCTTAATGAAATTCACTCAACATCGGCATAATTCTGCCCTGTTTTTATTAAAGTTTCCACTACAATTTTATACCAACAGTTGTTTTATTTTACCTTAACAACCGTGCCTTTCTTGATCCAACGACTTAACAGCTCAATCTGTTTATTTGTCAAGGCAATACATCCATGTGTCCAGTTCATGAATCTGTGAATATGGATATCGGCTTTTCCCAGACCATGAATACCAATCTGGCCTCCCAAGCTTGTATATTGGGGCGGAATTTGCTGATTTCTATGACTTTCTATTATTTTTTTATAGTCTTTTTCATTTATCAAACCCTTTTGTAATGCCAGAGAAGCATCTTTCACTGAAGGGTAGTCAAACCCATAAAAACGATAATAGGGACTGTGTTTATTAATCCAGGCAATTTTATATTCTCCTAAAGGCGTTACATCATCACCCCGTTTTTGTTTGATTCCAGCACCATTCCGGCCTATAGCAATATTGCCTAGGACTTTGATGGTTTTATTTCCCCGTTTTATTTCTAACTGCAATTTTTGCGTATCTATCAATAACCAGATATCCTCAGCCTGACAGAACCCACTTGTTAATACTAAAATAAATATACTTAAAAATTTTCCTACCATCATAAAAACTTACAAATCCATATTAATATGGTGTAATTTAACATAGTGCTAATTATCATTCAGGATTAACCATGCAGATAGAAACAGTCAAAACAACGCCTTATGATGACCAAAAACCAGGCACATCGGGCCTTAGAAAAAAAGTCACTGTTTTTCAACAAGCTAATTATCTGGAAAACTTTGTTCAATCCATTTTTAATTCACTGAGCGATATCCAGGGGAAAACTCTGGTTTTGGGTGGAGATGGTCGTTATTTTAATCGTCAAGCCATCCAGATTATTATCAAAATGGCGGCCGCCAACGGTTTTTCTCAATTAATTATCGGGCAGGGGGGGCTGCTATCGACACCCGCGGCTTCCAATATCATCCGTCAATACAAAGCTTTTGGCGGTATTATTCTGTCGGCCAGCCATAACCCGGGCGGCCCTGACGAAGATTTTGGTATTAAATATAATGTCAGTAATGGCGGCCCTGCGCCGGAAAAATTTACCGATGCATTGTATGAAAACACCCGGTCTATTTCTGAATATCTGATTGCCCGATTCGATGATGTGGATGTGGATACCATCGGTACGCAAAATATCGAAGGTTTAGAAATAAAAATTATTGATCCCGTTGAAGATTACGCCAATCTGATGAGTCGGATTTTTGATTTTGATTTGTTAAAAAACAGCATCCGTTCCGGTTATTTAACCTTGTGCTTTGATGCCATGCACGCCATCACAGGTCCATATGCCAAAAAAATCCTGGAAGATATTTTAGGTGCTGAAGCCGGTTCAGTCATTAATGCCACACCGTTAGAAGATTTTGGAGGTGGCCATCCGGATCCTAATATGGCTCATGCCAAGGAACTGACCGAACGCATGTATTCAGATAACCCACCTGTTTTTGGTGCCGCCTCTGATGGCGACGGCGATAGAAACATGATTATGGGCGCCCATTTTTTTGTTACTCCCAGTGACAGTCTGGCCATTATGGCGGCTAATGCTGAATTGATACCTGCCTACAAACCGGGTTTAAAAGGTGTTGCCCGTTCCATGCCGACCAGTCAGGCAGTCGACCGGGTTGCCAAAACCAAAAACTTATCTTGTTACGAAACACCTACCGGCTGGAAATATTTTGGCAATTTACTGGATGCTGGAAGAATAACCCTCTGTGGTGAAGAAAGCTTTGGCACCGGCTCTGATCATGTCCGGGAAAAAGATGGATTATGGGCGGTATTATTCTGGCTGAATATGATTGCCCGCAAACGCCAGTCTGTTGCCGATATTGTTGCTGACCACTGGCAAAGCTATGGCCGTGACATTTATTGCCGACATGATTATGAGGCCGTCGATAGCACCATCGCTAATGCCATAGTCGATCATCTGCGTGAACAACTTTCCGGTCTTCCTAATCAACAATTTGGCTCTTACACCGTCCAGTACGCCGATGAATTCAGCTATACCGATCCGGTTGATGGCAGTGTCAGCAAACATCAAGGCATCCGCATCGGGTTTAGCGATGGCTCACGAATCGTGTTTCGTTTATCCGGTACCGGTACGGTAGGGGCAACTTTGCGCATTTATCTTGAAAAATATGAACCGGATACGGATAAACAGCATCAGGATGCGCAACAGGCGCTGGCTGAATTGATTGATATTGCCGAGCAGCTGTGTGAAGTCAAAAAAAGAACCGGCCGTACACAACCTGATGTCATTACCTGATTTTTTCTAATCATTATGTGGATACAAAAAGAAATAAATCTAAGTACTAAAAAAAGGGGATTTCATCTGGTGACTCATGAGATTCTGCAACAAATCCCTGAATTGCAGAATATTAAAACGGGGCTGATGAATATTTTTATCAAACATACATCGGCCTCGTTAACGATTAATGAGAACGCGGACCCAACCGTCCGCACCGATTTTGAAAGCTTTTTCAACCAGGCTGTTCCTGAAAATGAAGCCTATTATTTACATATGGATGAAGGCAGTGATGATATGCCGGCGCATTTAAAGTCCAGTTTATTGGGCTGCAGCCTGAATATCCCCGTCACCAACGGACGGCTCAATATGGGTATCTGGCAGGGTATTTACCTGTGTGAACATCGAAACTATGGCGGCAGCCGTCAGCTTGTCATTACCTTACAGGGAACTTCATAAGCATTTAAACTTTCCAAACAAGACTGTTTATACAATAGGATAACAACATGATAAAAAATATAATTCTGGCCGTCTGCATGGGCATAATCAGTCATCCACTTTTTGCTGAAGAAAATGAAACCCTGGAAATCACTGTTCACCGCAGCCCGACCTGTGGTTGTTGTGGTAAATGGATTCAGCATCTAAAGGATAATCATTTTAAAGTCACCGATATTGTTGAAGATGACATGCAAGCCATCAAAGACAAGTACGGAGTCTCAAGACAAATGCAGTCATGTCATACGGCTACTGTGAATGGATATGTCATTGAAGGGCATGTACCCGCCAGCGATATTAAACAATTACTGAAAACCAAACCGGCCGTTGCCGGACTCTCTGTCCCCGGTATGCCAAGTGGCACACCCGGCATGGAAATGGGCGGCAGAAAAGACCCTTATCAGGTCATTTCATTTGATAAAGAAAACCATTACCAGGTCTTTAGCCAACATAACGATAAACCATGATTCTGGCAGGTGATATTGGCGGCACAAAAACGCTTTTGGCTTTGTACAGTTTGCAAGGCGAGTGTATAACCAAGCAACAATTTGCCAGTGCTGAATTTGAACAGTTTACTGATTTATTACACTGTTTTTTGCAACAAACCACGCCTCCAGGCATTGATTTCCTGTGTTTGGGGGTTGCAGGCCCAATTGTTAATGGCGATTGTCATGCCACTAATTTACCCTGGAACTTGTCTTGCCAGACAATAAAACAACAGACAGGGGCAAAAAAAGTTGTTCTACTTAATGATTTACAAGCGACGGCCTGGGGTGTACTGAATCTTCCTGAACAAGATTTTATCGAACTGAATCCCAATGCCGAATACACCAGCCAGGCTAATATTTCTGTACTGGCAGCTGGAACCGGACTGGGTGAAGCGATTATTGTTTATCACGAACCCATTAAAGATTACATCGTATTATCAACAGAAGGAGGGCATACGGATTTTGCACCTGTCGATTCTCTGCAAATGGATTTGCTTGAATATCTGCAACACAAATACCAGAATCATGTCAGTTATGAGCGTATCGTGTCCGGTATGGGTATTGTGAATATTTACGACTTTCTTAAACACACTGGTTTTTCTGATTCCCAAAAAAGTACAGAGGATTTATTTCACTCTCAGGATAAAGCTTCTGTTATCAGCACACATGCTGCCAATGGCTCTGACCCTTTATCTGTCAAAACCATGCAGGTTTTTTGTCAATGTTATGGGCAAGAAGCCGGAAACCTGGCATTAAAAACACTGCCATATGGTGGAGTTATTTTAGCCGGCGGTATTGCCAGCAAAAATTTATCTTTAATGCAGGACGGATTGTTCTTTCAATCTTTTATCGATAAAGGTCGCTATCGCCCATTACTGGAAAAAATATCGGTTAAAATCTGCCTGGATCCTGAAGCCGCACTGTTTGGTGCTGCTTGTTACGCATTACAGAGAATTTAAGCATGCGCATTGGTGTTCCCAAAGAAATAAAAAACAATGAAAACAGAGTCGCCTTGACACCTGAGGGGGTTGAACGACTGACCCGTTTAGGGCATAAAGTTGTTATAGAATCTAATGCCGGTGTAGGTTCCGGCTTTAGTGACAAACAATATCAACAGGCTGGCGCCAATATAGCTACAGCAAAAGATTGCTGGTCTGTCGAGCTTGTAGTTAAAATTAAAGAACCACAACCCTCTGAATATCAATATTTTGCTGGGCAGATTATTTTTACTTATTTTCATCTGTCGGGAGTCAGCAAATCATTGACAGAAGCCCTGTTGGAAAAACAGGTTACCGCCATTGCCTATGAAACACTTGAAGATGAACAAGGACATTTACCGGCATTAGCGCCTATGAGTGCTGTTGCCGGTAATATGGCCGTGCAGATGGGCGCCTATTATCTGGCCAGATTTAACCAGGGGCGGGGTGTACAACTGGCTACTATTTTAGGTAAACACTCAGGTCGAGTTCTGATTATTGGTGACGGAATCGTTGGGCAACATGCCGCTCATATTGCCTCAGCGATGGGTGCTAATGTAATCATCGCTGGATTAAACGAACAACGCTTTCAGACGCTAAAAAAACAGGCACTGCAAAACACAGATTTTATATTATCAACGCCCGACAATATTGCCCGTGTGGTCACTGATATAGATTTGGTAGTAGGGGCTGTTTTGATAAAAGGAGCCAAAGCTCCAAAAGTCTTAACCGAACAGATGGTAAAAACAATGCTGCCTGGCTCTGTGGTTGTAGATGTCAGTATCGACCAGGGCGGCTGTTTTGAAACATCCAGACCGACTACTCATGAACAGCCCGTATTTATTGAACACGGGGTGATTCACTATTGTGTCACTAATATGCCGGGCGCCTACCCCAGAACATCGACCATCGCTTTAACTGATGTCACAATAGAATATATTGAGATTTTATCGGAACAAGGTCTTGAAGGTTTCTGTTCAAAGCCCTGGCTGGCCAGGGCTATCAACATCTATCAAGGTAAAATTGTTTATCAGAAAATAGCCGAGGATTTAATGATGATGGATTTTTTCCGCCCCTTGGAAGAAATTCTATAACGGTTCAGCTTAAATACATAGCAACGCTGAGTCATTACCACTTTATAATTCATCAATTCCGCTAATCCCACTGACAGACCAGTCATCCGGATTATTTAGGCTATCTGGCGTAAAGTCATCTCCAGTATATTTAATCCGGCAAACATAACGACGCGTCACGGCCGCACCATCTTCCGGTAAAATATCAATTTCTGCGTTAATGACATATTGCTCATCACCCAATGCCCAGGTATTTATAGGTTCACTGGTATAGGAAACCGAATAATCAGAACCTAAATCGTTTGCTATATAAAGATTACATTGATTGAAAGCATACATATAAATTTGATTACCCACTTCTGCTTCTTCAACAGTCGGTTCATCCTCTTTCAAAAATAAATCGGATGCGATAACCTCATAAACAAGAGGCATGACAACTTTAACCTGGAATACGATTAAAGCGATAAGACAGACAACAAAAAGTAGAAGTTTGGATTTGAATTGCATAGTTTTTTCTTAATTAAATAGGACGTTCAAAGAAGTAACTAATTTATAATTGTTATTGATTTTATTAGTTTTTTTAACACTCTATTTAAAATCTGAACAATGCCAGAAATAGATAAAGTAATAAATCAGTAGTTAATTAAAGATTATACAATACGATGACTTGAAAGCCCATCCGTTAAGCTTAAAACCCAGTATTTTCCTCTGTAATTCCAAAGAAATCCCTTAGAATCAGTCTATTTGATAATCCGGTAACATGGAACATACTCTGTCCCGGGCAATTTCATTCTTTGTTGCTCAACAAATGATGTCAATAATTGATCAACGGGTTCCATTATTTCCGAATCACCTTTGATTTCAAAATGTCCGTTTTTTTCTATCGCCCTGATGCCACTATCTTTTACATTACCCGCAACAATGCCAGAAAATACCCGGCGAAGATTTGCGGCCAGCTTATGTTTTTCCTGATCTTTGGTCAAATCAAGTTCGCTCATAGCTTGATGGGTTGGTGAAAAGGGTTTTTGAAAATCAGCATCAATTTTTAATGTCCAGTTAAAGTAAAAAGCATCATTTCTTTTCTTTCTATATTCTTTTACCTGTTGCAGACCGGCTTTCATTTCACGACCTATACGCGCCGGATCATTAAGAATTATTTTATATCTCTGCTGGGCTTCAAATCCCAGGGTTACGCCAATAAAATGGTTAATCTGTTTAAAATACTCTTCAGCAGATTCAGGGCCGGTAAAAATCAACGGGAATGGAATTTCTGCATTTTCAGGACTAAGCAAAATACCCAGCAGATACAATATTTCTTCAGCCGTGCCCGCCCCACCTGGAAAAACAATAAAACCATGCCCTGTCCGTACAAAGGTTTCCAGACGTTTTTCAATATCCGGCATAATTACCAGATCATTCACAATTGGATTAGGCGATTCCGCCGCAATAATGCCGGGTTCCGTTATACCGATATATCGACCGCTATGAATTCTCTGTTTGGCATGACCAATTGTTGCACCTTTCATCGGACCTTTCATGGCACCGGGACCACAACCTGTACAAATATCCATACCCCGAAGTCCTAATTGATAGCCCACTTCCTTGGTATAAA
The DNA here is from genome assembly GCA_964385115.1 of uncultured Methylomarinum sp. Lineage (GTDB taxonomy): Bacteria > Pseudomonadota > Gammaproteobacteria > Methylococcales > Methylomonadaceae > Methylomarinum. The sequence continues at coordinate 19,572 of CAYLNS010000006.1, read as the reverse complement.
CATATTCTTCTCTGGATATGGAATGGCCTCCCCAACAGACTACTATATTGGGTTCCGTATGCTGACGGATAATATTGGCATTACGTACAACATGAAAAATTGCATTGGTGATACCTTCGGATGTTTCCAGGTCAAATTTTGGATTATCCATAATCTCATCACTGACATAGACAATATCCCTAAGCACCGCAAATAGATGTTCTTTAATTCCTTGAATCATTTCGCCATCAACAAAGGCACTGGCAGGGGCGCCTTTGATGTCCAGTTGGATGCCTCGTTCTTGTTGTATCACCTGAATTGAAAAAGACTGGTATCGTTTCAGTAATTCTTTTCCATCATCAATTTCACTGCCACAATTTAAAACCGCCAAAGCACAGTTTCGTAACAGTCTATGTAAACCTCCCTGACTGGTATCCAGTAAGCTATTGATTTCTGCCCGGGAAAGTACAGCTAACTGATTATCAGGGGAAATTCTGGTATTAATCGTTTTTTCTGATTCCATTTTATAAAGTTAAGATAAGTCCAAGGTTTAATGTATAAGATAAATATTACAGGCCATCAATCAATTTATTTGTGATTGACTGCTTAGAACATGATTGGTTAATGAGTTAAATATAGCGCTTCAATTGACAGCATATTGTTTTGATAGACTTAGAACGCAGTATTACTATTATCTAACATAGAAGTTAAGTTTCTATTGTGTTATAAATACTTCTTTCGATTTTACTGCTTTTAAAAATTACTTTCATCATCTCATTTATCAGGTATCAGCATGAAATATATAGGATTATTTTTATTATTATGTCCTCTGGCCAGTTTTTCCAAACCGGTCAACATCAATACAGCTGATGCGCAAATGATTAGTGAATCGTTAGTTGAAATAGGGCCGGACAAAGCACAAGCGATTGTTGATTATCGTAATAAACATGGCCAGTTCAAGTCGGTGCTGGAATTAACCCGAATCAAGGGAGTAGGGGAAAAAACTTTATTGAAAAATAAAGATAATATTCTATTGAAAGATACCGATAAAAAATGAACAGTGAGTTTATGCAGACTTCATTTCCACAAGAAGCCTGCATAAACACTGACTTATATCGGTTAGCTGATATAAAACTGCCTCATCATACCCAGATCTTCATGTTCAAGATTATGACAATGGTAAAGAAATAATCCTTTAAAATCCTGAAAAGGTTTAATAATTTCTATCTCTTCACCCGGCATAACCAGAACGGTATCTTTCCAGCCTGAATCAATAAAGCCTTGATTGACCGTAGCGTATTCCTCCTTACGCATCCCTTCCATTTTTCTGGAAATAATCTGATATTGCTGACCATGTAAATGAATAGGATGAGCCATGGACATCGCCATGCCGCCTCCCATCATACCCATTCCACCGCCCATACTCATGCCAGACATGCCTCCTTTCTTCATATTTCCTTGCATTTTCATATCCTTATCATCATCCCCATGTTCCCCTTTTTTCATACCATGATCATGGAAAATCTTGATTTTTTTGATGGAGTTTAAAGGTACTTTTTCAAAATCCATCACTCTGTCCATAGCAAATGACTTACCATTTAACAATGGTCTCATGGGTTTCATGGAAATTGCGATAGGAATAGGATTATGTGCATTATCGACGTCTCTTTCGGTGAGACGATCGAATGGAACCAGACGCTGAGGCAGCTTGGGTGAATCACTGACCTTTTCAGTTACCTTAAAAGTGGCAATAGGAAACTTGGCGCCCTGTGCAAGGCTGCCGCCTCCCATCATGCCACCCCCACGCATTCCTCCCATACTGCCTCCCTGCTTTCCTTTATGCATTTTTTCATACATAGGAGGCATGGCTCCGCTATATGGCAAACTATAAAGTACCAGTTTTGAACCTACTTTATGTCCGGAAAAATCAATCCATAAATCCACCCGTTCACCCGGTGCCAACATAATATACGGACGGGTTTCCGGTTTTTCCAGAAGACCGGCATCTGTTCCAATAGCCACCATCGGCGTTCCATCTTCCCAACCCATTTTGTAGATTCTGGAATTCGAGCCATTCAATGCTCTGAATCTATAGGCCCGGCTTTTTACCGAAAACTGAATATTAGGTTCCCCATTCACCAGAATGGTATCCCCTAAAAACCCCATCATCCGGTTGTGCATACCATGTAAGTAACGTAACTGATTTTTACTATCGTATGTTCTGTCTTGGATCACCAGGGGTATATCATACTGTCCAGTGGGTAAATCCAGTTTCTTCTCATCCTCATCGGTAACTGTAATCATTCCAGCCAGACCATTATAGACCTGCTCAGCCGTCAATTCATGAGCATGTGAATGATAAAAACTGGTTCCCGCACGGTTCATCACTTCAAATTCATAAACAAAACGCTCACCCGGAGGGATAGAATACATAGGGTGACCATCACTGGACTGAGGAACATGCATACCATGCCAATGGATGATTGAAGGCTCTGATAATTTATTATTAAAATAAATTCTGACCTTCTGGCCCTTCTCATAATTTAAAATAGGCCCCAGGTAATTCCCTTTTAATTGTTGCAGGGTATTTTTTGGCCCTTTTATTATACGGGCATAGTATTTCTGTACCCTGGTTTTAGGTCCTCTGTTAAGTACCTGTACATAAGCATTTTTTGTAGTAAATTCCAATTCCACATCCGGGTTAAAACCAGGTGTTGGCTTGGTTCTGATCCAGCCTGCCTGCCCCAATGCCAAGCCAGGCATGGCAGCCGCCGCTACACCTAATGCAGAATATTGTAAAAAACGACGTCTTTCTTGCTTTATTGAGTCTGTCATAACCCCTCCTCCAATTAAATTAGCTGAAGATAAGTCAGTTTCAGCCATATCAGTATTTTATTATTCTCTTAAAGATACGCCTGTTAGTATTAAATTACAATAGATACTATCCAGGATTCAGATTATTTTTTATGCTTCAACACCCCACATTTGTAAAGGAAAAATCATCATTGGAAATTTTTATTAATTTGATAAAACTATAGGAAAAATCAACGGATGAATCGTCATTGATATCCATTCGCTCTACCTCCAACCATTGTTGCGGATTTATTTCCGGGAATCGGGTATCGCCATGAAATTCCTGGTTGATTTGGGTCAAATAAATCTGCTGGGCTTTATCCAGTATTGCCTGATACAAAGTGGAGCCGCCAATAATAAAAACTTCTTCATGCTTCTGACAGGATTCTATGGCTGAATCGAGGGTGTGAAAGACCTGACAATTTTTGGCTTTATACTCTGGATTACGAGTGATAATAATATTTTCCCTGCCCGGTAAAGGCCGGCCTATGGACTCAAAGGTTTTTCGCCCCATTATAATGGGTGAGCCCATGGTAATTTGTTTGAATTTTTTCAAATCGGCTGACAGATGCCAGGGCATTTTATTGTTATGTCCGATGACCCGATTACTGGCCATCGCTACAATGAGTGATATTTTCATATATCCCGTATATGATTAGCAAAAACTTAAGTAAACTTTCCATCATACTATGAAAAATATTTTGTTGGTAACAACTGGAGGCACAATTGGCTCTACTATTGATAATCAGACGATTAATGTAAACAACCGCTCCAGTCTTAAATTACTGCAACTGTTTCAACAACACTCTGCAGAAGCGGGTAATATTAATTTTAAAACTGTTTCTGCCTACAATCTGCTCAGCGAAAATCTTAAACCTGAATATTGGCAGAAATTAATACAGCTTATAGAAGTCGAGAATTTACAGCACTTTGACGGTATTATTGTCACACATGGGACAGACACGCTGGCATTTACCGCTTCCATGCTGGGTTTATATTTCAATTACCTTGATATCCCTTTGCTATTGGTATCCAGCCAATATCCACTTGACCATCCAGAAGCTAACGGACTGAAGCATTTTATCTGTGCAGTTGATTATATTACCCAGCAACAACCCGCCGGCGTTTTTGTACCCTATCAAAATCCCGGGCAAGTACTTGAATTGCATATCGCCACCCGTCTTGCTTCGTCGTTGCAACTAAGTAGTGACTTTATCAGTGTGCAATCCAAAGCATGGATGCAATATCATCAGGGCCGGTTTATCCAGCAACAGGATATTGATTTTTCCCGTCGCGTTAACACACGTTTAAAAACGGATTTTTCAACCCGGGTGTTATTGATTAAACCCTACCCGGGACTGGATTATAATTTTTTTAATCTGGAATCGGCTGATGTCATTCTGCATGATCTCTATCATTCCGGTACCGCCTGTGCAACCGATACTGCCAGCACGGATTCATTATTATGGCTGCTGCAGCAATGCCATAAAAAAAATATCCCCGTTTACCTGGCTCCTGCTGTTTATCAAAAAAATATCTATGATAGCAGCCGAAAAATCATCCAGCAGGGTGGAAAAATAATCTGGAATACCTCGTTGGAAACCGCTTACTGCAAACTGCTACTGGCTTATGGTAATTTTAATGACCCACAATCCATAGAGCGTTTTTTAAAGCAGGAAATAGCACTGGAGCATATCAGTCCTGTACCTGCCTGATGTGCCAGAGGGATTTTACATTTGATTTTAAATGCTCAAGCTGTAAAGTAATGGCAATCTCTTCCATTGCCGCTATCAGACAGATAACAGCAGAAATCTTAAAGGGCAAATCCATATCAAACCACATCAATACAAAATATGAAGCCCCCATCAATGCAGCAGCCAGTTTAACCAGCCAGGTATGATAGCTGGTAAACGCCTTGAACTTGATAAACCCAACCATCACAGGCAACAAATAACTGCCTACCACAATCACCACATACAGATTTTCCCGAACAATCAGCTCAGGATGCAACCACCAGGTACTGATTGCAATCGTTGAATAGACCATCAAATCCCCCCAGCTATCAAGCTTTGCACCCAGCTCACTTTCCTGATGTAATAATCTGGCTGCCATACCATCTAATACATCACTAAAAAAAGTCACCGCCAGCAAAATCAGAAAAGCCTGTTGATATTGATTCCAGGCCAGCCATAATAAAAATGGCACACTGATAAAACGAAAACAGGTCAGTAAATTAGGGAGAGTGAGCAACTGCCTGTATATGGAATGACTCATAATAACTGTAATGTAGCCAGCAAAGGCGCATGATCAGACAAACGATTCCAGGGCGCCTCACTCAGTCGTTCACAAGTGACCGCCTTAAATCCCCGAAAATAAATTCTATCCATCGTTAACAAGGGAAACCAGGATGGAAATGTTTTGGCATATTGATGATGTAAGGTCTGATATGCATCTTTCAAGTGAAAGTGACGATAGAATCTTTTTTCTGCCTGTCGGGTCCAGTCATTAAAATCCCCGGCAACAATCAACGGTGCCTGCTCAGGTACACATTCATCAATACGTTGACTGAGTAACTTCAGCTGATGTCGCCTTTCCATACCCACCAACCCCAAATGAATACAGATAATATGCAAGGGACTGGAAACTTCCGGCAATTGAATAACACCATGCAACAGGCTTCTGCTTGCCCAGCGTACCGGTGAAACATTGATATTTTCCCATTCCAGCAAATCATATTTACTGAGAATGGCATTACCGTGATGCCCCGACTCATACACGGCATTTTTACCATAGGCATGATGTGGCCAAAGTCTCTCTGCTATAAATTCGGACTGTGAACAGGATGGCCAGTTTGAAAAACTACGGGCATGGTGGATATGCTCGCCTTGCATTTCCTGCAAAAACAGAATATCTGCATCGGTATTTCTAAGTGCTTCCCGTATCTGATGCAAGATAAAAGCACGATTACCCACACTGAATCCTTTATGAATATTGTAGGTAAGAATCTTTAAACTTGGTTGTGGCATTTGAATCTGGAATTAATAAGGCCGTTTACGAATATGTAATTTATACAGAATAGGGGATAAATAAATTTCTGTCAGGAAAAATAACAATACCACTATAGCCGCTTCCAGTGCATTGATTGCTAACGAATCATAAAGCACAATCAATGGCAGCAACGATTCCGGAAAAATATCCAGTATTCTGAAGCGACTGCTTTCGGCAAGACCCAGACGACGTTTACAGAAACTGGCCAGTAAATCGCCCAGTAGTGACAATAAACTGAATTGCATGGCCAATACTACAGAGAAGCCTAAAAAAGGCGCTATAGCGCCACATACCAGCATTGAAAGCAGCAGCCCCCTCCAGGTTTTGCTGTAGCCTAATAACGGGCGTCCATCAACAAACCGGTAACCAAAATCCAGCGGCCAACTGGCAATATTTTTTAACAGATCACGAGCGATAACTGGTGTCCCGTTTGCCAGCAACAATAACCAAAATATTTTGATAATACATAGCCAGCACAGGGACGAAGAGGTCATAATGTCAGACCGATATCGGGGCCCGAATAGGGTCATCAGGATGATAACTGATTATTTTAAAATCATCATACTGATAATTGAAGATACTTTCAGGACGGCGTTCAAGCATCAATTGAGGCAGAGGCTTGGGTTTACGGGTTAATTGTAAACGGGCCTGTTCAAGGTGATTCAGATATAAATGCACATCTCCACCTGTCCAGACAAACTCGCCCACATCCAAATCCGCCTGCTGAGCCATCATATGCGTTAAAAATGCATAACTGGCAATATTGAACGGTAAACCCAAAAACGTGTCACAGCTGCGCTGATAGAGCTGGCAGGAGAGCTTTCCATTAGCTACATAGAATTGAAAGAGCGTATGACAGGCTGCCAAGGCCATTTTGCCATTCTCTATATTTTGCTGTGGACTAATCGACTCATCGGGTAAATCCGCCACATTCCAGGCCGATACTATCATCCGCCGGCTGTTGGGTGTCTGTTTGATTTGTTCCATCACCATGGCAATCTGATCCACCACCTGGCCATCAGGCAATGGCCATGAACGCCACTGATGTCCATACACCGGCCCCAGATCCCCTTTTTCATCCGCCCATTCATCCCAGATGGTCACACCCTGCTGATTCAGATAAGCGATATTGGTATCGCCTTTTAAAAACCATAACAGTTCATGAATAATGGATTTAACATGAACCTTTTTAGTAGTCAGTAACGGGAACCCCTGCTGCAAATCAAAACGCATCTGATGCCCAAAAACAGACAAGGTGCCACTGCCGGTGCGGTCACCTTTCTGAACTCCTTCATTCAGTATTTTGTCGAGTAAATCCAGATATTGCTGCATGATTCCTTAACCTGCTGTCAGACTAAATATCCAGGTTGCTGACTTCCAGCGCGTTTTTAACAATAAAATCCCTTCTTGGCTCTACCACATCCCCCATCAACGTGGTAAAAATCTCATCCGATGCAATCGCGTCTTCAATCGTCACCTGTAACATACGTCTGCTGCTGGCATCCAAGGTGGTTTCCCAAAGCTGGTCGGGATTCATTTCACCCAATCCCTTATAGCGCTGTATGTGCTGGCCTTTCTTAACTTCCCGCATCATCCATTCATAGGCCTGTTTAAAGTTTTGCACAGGCTGCTCTTTTTCTCCCATGCGCATTACCGATTCCTCACTGAACATATCCACGGTATCGGCTGCATAGGTCGCAATCTTTTGATAATCACTTCCCTGAAAAAAGGCACTGCTAATCACAAATGTTTTGGTGTTTCCATGCAGGCGTTTATTGACGGTGATATTAAACTGTCCAGAATCGCCGAAATTAACCACAATGGAAAAAACAGCCTTGTGATCACCTTCATTCAAGCGCTTCTGTAAAGTATCAAACCATTGTTGAATGACGTCCTCTCCCTGATCCAGAATGTCTGTCAATGGCGTCATATAGGTAAGTTGCTCAAGAAACATGTCATCATAACGACGTGCCAGCCGGTTAATAACACTCATAACTGAAATGTATTCCATGGCCAGTTTTTCCAGGCCGGGCCCTTGGATTGCCGGTGCTGACGGGTCAGTCTGCAATTGCGCCTTATCCAGCGCCAACTGAATCAGATACTCATTGAGTTGTATATCATCCTTGACATAATGCTCCTGCTTGCCCTTTTTAATTTTATACAGCGGCGGCTGAGCAATATAGATATATCCCCGTTCTATCAATTCCGGAAACTGTCGATAGAAAAAAGTCAGTAACAACGTCCGAATATGCGACCCATCCACATCAGCATCTGTCATGATGATAATGCGGTGATAACGTAACTTGTCGATATTATATTCTTCCTTGCCAATACCGCAGCCTAAGGCGGTAATCAAGGTGCCCACTTCATCAGAGGAAATCATTTTATCGAAACGGGCTTTTTCAACATTCAAAATTTTACCTTTCAGCGGAAGAATCGCCTGGGTCCGTCTGTCACGCCCTTGTTTGGCAGAACCGCCTGCCGAGTCCCCTTCCACAATAAACAATTCTGATAAAGCCGGATCCTTTTCCTGACAATCCGCCAGTTTTCCGGGTAAACCGGCAATATCCAGCGTTGTTTTACGGCGTGTCATTTCCCTGGCTTTACGCGCGGCATCTCTGGCACGGGCCGCGTCAATGATTTTATTGACAATGGTTTTGGCAATTTGCGGTTTCTCCAGTAAAAATTCACTCAGTTTTTCATTCATGGTGGATTCCACCAGCGGCTTAACTTCCGATGAAACCAGTTTATCTTTAGTCTGGGATGAAAACTTGGGATCAGGCACTTTAACAGACAATACAGCCGTCAAACCCTCACGGGCATCATCTCCTGTTGTAGAAACTTTTTCTTTTTTAGCCAGACCGTTTTTTTCAATATATTGATTGATTGTTCGGGTCAGGGCACTTCTAAAGCCTGCCAGATGCGAACCGCCATCCCGCTGGGGAATGTTATTGGTATAACAAAAAATATTTTCCTGATAGGAGTCATTCCATTGCATGGCCACTTCGACCACCACACCTTCCTTTTCAGCCGTGAAATGGAAGACCTCTTCAAACAAAGGCGTTTTATTTTTATTCAGGTGCTCAACAAATGCACTGATTCCACCTTCAAACTCAAATATATCTTCCTTGTCGGTTCTTTCATCTTTAAGTCTGATTCGGACACCTGAATTTAAAAACGATAACTCGCGCAAGCGCTTGGACAGAATTTCATAATGAAATTCCACATCAGAAAAGGTTTCCTTGCTGGGTTTAAAGGTAATACTGGTCCCCGTGCCTTCGGCATCACCAATCACTTTAATCGACTCTTCCGGCTCTCCATGAATATATCTTTGATAGTAAAGCTTGCCATCCTTTCTGATTTTTAAAATCATTTCTTCAGATAATGCATTAACTACCGAGACGCCCACACCATGCAAACCGCCTGAGACTTTATAAGCATTATCGTCAAACTTACCTCCGGCATGCAGCACGGTCATAATAACCTCTGCAGCAGAACGGCCTTCTTCAGGATGAATGTCTACAGGGATTCCCCGGCCATCATCCGACACAGTAACCGAACCATTTTCATGAATAATAACTTCCACCCCTTTACAGAAACCGGCTAAAGCCTCATCAATGGAATTATCGACCACTTCAAAGACCATATGGTGCAAACCTGTGCCATCATCTGTATCACCAATATACATTCCCGGACGTTTTCTAACTGCATCCAGCCCTTTCAATACCGTAATATTGGAACTATCGTAATGATCGTTTTTTTCACTCATAAGGTCTTTCCGTTTTGTGAATCTATCTAAAAGAGATAGATACTTAGCAATAAGTATCTTGTTTTGATGTATGTTCCACGTGGAACATAACAATCAATTTATCGGGTTTTAAATTTACCATGTTCCACGTGGAACATTTTTGAATCAGGAAGTGGCTCAAATCCACTTAAATCATTGGATGTTAAAAATACCTGACACTGCATATCAGCCAGATATTTTACCAATTTTGACCGGTTATCTGAATCCAATTCTGCAGTTAAATCATCAATAAGAATACAGACAGGATTATGATTGGACTCGTTCATCAAATGAACTTGTGACAAGACTAAAGAAATAACGAATAACATCAACTGACCACGGGAAACGTAATCTCTGACATGACGTTGATGTAACAACAAAGAAAAATCAGAACGATGTGGTCCGCTATGTGTAAAACCATAACGAATGTCTTTATCCAGATCCAGTTCAAGCGCCTCACCCAGAGAAAACTGAACATTCCAGCCGGAAGTAAAATCCAGCTGTATTTTATCATCATTTAAAAAGTAAGACTTAAGTTGTTGAAAAAAAGACTCCAGCTGAAGCATATAGTTTTTTCTCAACAAAGCCAGCTTCTCTCCATACTGTACCAACTCGGCGGACCAGGTATCCAATTGTCGAAGGTTTTTGGTTTTAAGCAGGGCATTTCGTTGTTGCAATGCACGTTTATATTTTTTCCAGATTTCAAGAAAGCTTTTGTCTTGATTAAACACCCCCCAATCCATAAATTCACGACGAAACTGAGGTCCGCCATCAAGCAACTGATAACTTTTCGGATGTAATAATTGGACCGGGAAATGATAGGCTAAATCCGCCTTACTTACCGTTTCCTGATTAATACGGCTTTCATGTTTTTTGGAATCTATCTTGATGCCTAACTGGATCTGATGGCCTGTTTGCGTTTTTTGCTGAGCAGCCACTATCAGATGAGATTGTTCAAAGCTGATAGCCTGTCGAATATGAGGAGTTCGAAAGGAGCGTCCCCGCCCCAGAATATAAATAGCTTCCAGTAAAGAACTTTTACCACTGGCATTAGGGCCTGTGATGAAATTTAAGCCCGGTGATGGTTGTAATGTTTCTTGCTGGATATTTCTAACAGATAAAACATCCAGTTTTTGCAGAGACATGCGAAACTTATAACTGCATAGACATCACAATAAACTTGAATTTTGGTTGTTCCGCCTCTTCAATAAAACAACAACTATTATTGCTGGCAACAGTTAATGCTGTCATTTCAGAATCCAGATTAGAAACTGCTTCCAGTAAATACTGAGAATTAAAGGAGACCGAAAAGCTTTCGCCAAGATACTGCATGACCAATTCTTCCTCGGCTTCATCATGTTCAGGATTATGAGCGCTGATTTTCAATAGATTCTCAGATACATCCAACGTGATTCCTTTAAATTTTTCATTGGCTAATACAGAAACACGTGTCAAAGCAGCTTTAAGCAATTGAGTCTGAGCCAGAATAGGATTATTAAAATTCTGATTGAACACCCGGCTGAAATCAGGATATTTTGAATCCACCAGCTTGGCATAAAAAATCATATTTTGATAAGTGATTTTTATATGATTACCGGAAAATTTCACATCCACATCAATCTCAGGTTGATCCAGTAACCGGCTTAATTCCTGCACACCTTTTCTGGGAATAATGATTCTCGCCTCATAACCGGTGGAAGCATTCAGATTATCTTCAAAAAAAGACAAACGATGTCCATCAGAACCCACCAGTTTTATTTTGGAATTGCTGATATTCAGTAACAGACCATTCAGATAATAACGAACATCCTGATTGGCCATACAGAACATGGTCTTGTCCAAAGCTTTCTTGAGTTGATCTGAACTGATGATAAATTGGTGATCATAATCAGACTCGGTAAACTCAGGATAAGAATCTGCCGGTAAGGTTGCTAAGACATAACGTCCACGTCCTGAGGATATACGAACTTTATCATCCGTTAATTCAAACTTGATATCCGCTTCATTCGGCAGCAACCTGCATATATCCAAAAATTTGCGCGCTGGGATTGTGACTGAACCCAAGGCTTCCGCCTGAATATCCAGTTTGGCAACCATTTGAATTTCCAGATCAGTACCCGTCATGGTCAGCCCGGTTTCATCCAAAACCATCAACACATTTGATAAAACCGGCATGGTCTGTCTTTTTTCTATCACACTGACAATTTGCTGAAGAGGCGTTAACAATACATCTCTATTGATAATAAATTTCATATAAATACTTTTTATTTATTACTATAATTAACTTAGCCACAGCTTGTGGATAAGCATGAAAAAAATTTTAAAATCAACTAATTACTTAACCTTGTAAATTGTTAATCATAGCAGGAGAATATTGTTTATAAAACTGTGGATAACTACCGGCCTTGACTCAAACACAGATTATCCACATTCAACTCACGATTAATGCGATAGAGTTCTCAACAGGTTCTGATAATCCTCAGCAACCTTGACATCATTATTCTTTAATTTCTCAATTCGGGCACAGGCATTCATAACCGTGGTGTGATCCCGGCCTCCGAAAGCGTCTCCAATCTCAGGAAAACTATGCGAGGTTAATTCCCTGGCCAGCGTCATGGCAATCTGCCGAGGCCGGGTGATAGATTGTTTACGGCTTTTAGAAGATAAATCAGACACCCTGATTTTGAAATATTCGGCAACTGTTTTCTGAATGTTATCGATTGTTACCAGTCTGTCTTGTAAGGAAATCAAATCATGCAGTGCTTCCTTGGTAAAATCTATGGTGATTTCCTTGCCGGTAAATTGCGAATTGGCAATCACTCTTCTCAAAGCGCCTTCCAAATCACGCACATTGGATGGAATACGTTTGGCAATAAAAAAAGCGACTTCCTGGGGCAGATCCACATTAGCCTGACGCGCTTTTTTAATTAAAATTGCTGCACGGGTTTCAAGATCAGGGGGTTCAATAGCTACCGGCAGCCCCCAGCCAAAACGCGACTTTAACCGGTCTTCCAGTCCTTCGATTTCCTTAGGATAACTGTCACAGGTCAAAACCACCTGATGTTTTTTATCCAAAAGATTATTAAAGGTGTGGAAAAATTCTTCCTGAGAGCGTTCCTTACCCGCTAAAAACTGAATATCATCCATCAGCAAAATTTCAACATTACGGTAATATTCCTTAAAATTATTGATAGTTCCCTGCTGCAAGGCCCGGACCATATCCTGAACAAATTTTTCAGAATGCAAATAAACAATATTAGCCGTAGGATTTTTTTCTATCACCGCATTGCCGATGGCATGCATTAAATGGGTTTTCCCCAAACCGGAACTGCCGTAAATAAATAACGGATTGTAAGCCTTGCCGATATTATCAGAGACCTGTATTGAAGCAGCTCTGGCCAGCTGATTGGATTTACCTTCGACAAAGCTTTCAAAAGTAAACGCCCGGTTTAAATTAGTTGGCTGTTTTCTGGTTTGCTGGGCTGTTTTCTTTTTAGTCGGCGCTGTGGATTTAACCGGTGCAGATTTTTTACTGCCGATTTCAAATTTCAGTGTCAGCATTCCATTAGAAAACTCATAGACCGCATCTTCTATCTTTGCCAGATAATGTTGTTTGACATGCTCAATAATAAACCGGTTAGGCGCCAACAGCTTTAAAGTGTCCGCTTCCTCGACTGCTTGTAACGGTCTTATCCAGGTATTGAAATCGGTAACAGGAATTTCATTTTCAAGTTTTGCCTGACAATTTGTCCAGATTGAGCTCATAGATTTGACGTAAGTGATAACCAAGGCCGAAACAGGCTGTTGATAAAACAGTGGTTGCTAATAGTAACTATATAAAAGATTTATATTTTATTACTACTATTAGACCGGTAGATAACTGGGGGAAAGCATTATAAACCAAATAAATTCAATCTGTTAGTAAAAAATAAAATTGTATAAAAGCCATCTGTCAAGCTGTGGATAAGTTGGTGAAAAATAGACCTCTTTTTTAATCTACAAGTTATCCACATTTTTTAAAATAACAAAATCACAGGCTTTAAACATCCCTGTTTTTCACCTATAGTGGTCGATAGTGGGATTGGGCCTTTGCTTTACGACCCTTGTTACACCTGGTTGATTGATCCACAGCATTAGACGGTCGAGTCGCGACAAGTAACAACCATTTTGGATTAGATTATGCAAACAGCTAAACAAAAAGCACTTATCATCATTGACCAACTACCGGATGATGCTGATATGGATGAGATCATAAATTAGAGACTGAAATCCTGTTTTTCTTTAATTTTAATATGGTTCTTTACTTTGCTTAGAGACCTTCAATCAATTTGATGATTGACAGCGGATGGAACGATTAATGAACAGAATTGATACTCAAGGTGAAATGACCAAAAACTTTATAATTGTAATAATGGTTTGTATTGTGTTGTTTGGTATTTTTATGAAATTTTCAAATCCGAAACCTGATCAGGTTCTTGAATACCGAAAGATTGATGAATTATCACTTAAGCTACACTTTTTTAAAGTACAAGATAGTAAAAATTCTGGTTATTCTCCGGCATTACTGCTATTTCATGGCGGAGGTTGGCAATATGGAAACCCATCAATGTTTTACAGACAATGTAAATATTTTTCCAGAAAAGGGATAAATTGTATCAGTGCGGAATACCGGATTGAGTCATTACATGGTACCGATCCTAGAGCAGCAATTGATGATGCTGTATATGCTTTAAATTTTCTGGAAAAACATGCAAGGGAGTTACAAATTGATTCTGAACGGATTGCCGTTGGCGGGGGATCTTCAGGTGGTCACTTGGCTGCTACGTTAGGTATTCCAGTTCCGTTACTTAAGCATTTAACATATGAAAGGCCAAAAGCATTAGTTCTTTATAACCCTATGCTGGATCTCTCTCCGGGGCATCCAGATCATGAATTAGTAAGTGATTTTTGGAAGGAGGTATCTCCATTGCAATATGTGGATGAAAAAACACCCGATACTTTGATTATGGTAGGAACAGAAGATTCTGAGGTTCCTTTGGCAACGGTGAGGAAATTTTGTTCAAAAATGCAGAACTTGGGTCAAAGTTGTCAACTTGAAACTTTTGAGGGAGCTAAACATGGTTTTTTTAATTTCAATAGTAAGAGCCCTGATTATTTTCATAAAACTAACTCATTAGTCTTAACATTTCTGAGAGAAAGAGGCTTTTAGAAAGTTGAGAATGGAACACCAGAAACAGCCAATTTAAGCCATGTTTCTGGTAGTTAAAATAGAGTGCTTGAATTTTCAGGAATGGCGTTCTTTGGGTTTTCCCACACCCATATTTTCCAGCAGCATCAGGGCAACGCCAATGCAGATGGCGGAGTCGGCAATGTTGAATGCCGGCCAGTGCCATTGTTGATAATAGACATCAAGAAAGTCGATGACGTAGCCATAGGCTATTCTGTCGACAAGATTACCAATTGCGCCACCTAAAATCAGTGATATTGAAATGGCCAGCAGGGTTTCCTGGGATTTGAGTCTTAGCAACCAGACGGTAAGTACCGCACTGATAGCCAGCGCTATCAGTGCAAATAACCAGCGCTGCCAGCCACCTGCATCGCTGAGGAAGCTGAAGGCGGCGCCGGTGTTGTGTACATAGGTCAGGTTAAAACCGGGCAGTAGTTGAATCGACTCGTAAAGCTTCATGTTGCTGATAACCAGCCATTTACTGACCTGATCCAGTATCAGTACGATAAACGACAGCATCAGCCATTTTAGCTTTGGCTTGGTTTGTTCAGGCATAACGGCGGACTTCTCCGTCACCTGCAACATTTTCAACACAGCGACCGCATAATTCCGGGTGTTCACTGTGTTTGCCAACATCTTCTTTATGATGCCAGCAGCGAACACATTTTTGATGCTCGGAGGCGATAACTTTCAGTGAAATGCCGTCAATTTCTGTAGTGCTTGCATCGCCGGGTGCGGATTCAAGACCCTGTACCCGGGCTGCCGAAGTGATAAACACAAAATGCAGTTCATCCGCCAGTTTATTCAGCGCTTGATGGTATTCATCATTAGCATAAATCTCAATTTCGGCATTCAGTGAAGAACCAATAGTACCGGCGGAGCGCAGCTGCTCAATCTCTTTGGCGACAACGGCTCTGACCGCAATGACTTTGTCCCAGACATCCTGATTGATATCGGCATTTTCATCCAGCGGGAATAATCCGTCATACCAGTTTTCAAGAAAGACTGAATCACTGTGCTGACCTGGGATATATTGCCAGATTTCATCCGCGGTATAACTGATGACCGGCGCCAGCCAGCGGCTTAAGGCTTCGATGACATGATACATGGCCGTTTGCGCAGAGCGGCGGGGTAGGCCATCTGCTTTGGCGGTGTATTGTCTGTCTTTAACAATATCAAGATAAAAGCCGCCTAAATCAATGGTGCAAAAATGCAGAATTTTTTGTAGAACCGGCTGGAAATGATAGTGGTTATAAGACTCGATGACTTCTGCCTGTAATTGAAAGGTGCGATCGACAATCCAGCGATCCAGTGCCAGCATATCCTGTTTTGCCACCGAATGTTCAGCAGGCTCAAAACCATTAAGATTCGATAACAGGAAGCGGGCGGTGTTTCTCAGGCGGCGATAACTGTCTGAAGTACGTTTTAAAATTTCATCAGAGACATTCATTTCGCCGCGGTAATCAGTTGTCGCGACCCACAGTCTGAGCACATCGGCGCCCAGGGCTTTCATTACCGTTTGCGGGTAAACCACATTACCCAGCGATTTGGACATTTTTTTACCTTCGGCATCGACGGTAAAACCATGTGTCAGAACCGCTTTATAAGGCGCCACATCATTCATCGCAGTAGAAGTAAGCAATGATGATTGAAACCACCCGCGATGCTGATCTGAACCTTCAAGATACAAGTCTGCCGGAAACGCCAGCTGCTCGCGACGGTTCAAGACACAGGCATGTGTCACACCGGAATCAAACCAGACATCCAGAGTATCCTGCATTTTTTCATAATCGTTGGCATCGTCACCGATTAGTTCAGCAGGGTCCAGTTCAAACCAGGCATCAATACCTTTTTGCTCGACCTGACTGGCCACTTTTTCAATCAGTTCGTCGGTGTCAGGATGCAATTCGCCGGTTTCCTTGTGGATAAAAAAGGCAATCGGCACGCCCCAGGTCCGTTGTCTGGAAATACACCAGTCCGGCCGGTTTTCCATCATGCTTTCAATACGGGCCTGTCCCCATTCAGGAATCCACTGCACTTTTTTAACTTCATTCAGAGCGGTTTCGCGCAAATGGTTTTTATCCATGGAAATAAACCATTGCGGCGTGGCCCGGAAAATAATCGGGGTTTTATGACGCCAGCAATGCGGGTAACTGTGCTCCAATGCTTCATGATGCAGCAGTTTGCCTTTTTCTTTTAAGACTTCCAATACATGATCGTTCGCGCTGAATACATGTTCACCGGCAAACAGTTCGGTATTTGGCAGAAAGACACCATTGGAACCGACAGGGTTATCCACTGGTAATCCGTATTTCATGCCTACGACATAGTCTTCCTGGCCATGACCCGGGGCTGTATGTACGGCTCCGGTGCCGGCATCAACGGTGACATGATCGCCCAGAATGACAGGCACCAGGCGGTCATAAAAAGGATGTTGCAATAACTGATTTTCAAGAGCCGAACCCTTGCAATAGGCAATGACATGATAATCATCAATGCCATAGCGCAACATGGCGTCTTTCAGCAACACTTCGGCAATCAACAGACGTTCTTTATGACCCTGATGATTGCATTGAACGACCGCATATTCCAGCTCAGGATTTAAGGCAACGCCCTGGTTGGCGGGTAAAGTCCATGGAGTGGTTGTCCAGATGACGACCGATAATGGGCCTTCACCTTCATGTTCGGGCACATGATGACAGGCTTCCATGATGGCTTTATCATCCACTGCCTGAAAACGCACATCAATGGCAGGGGAATGTTTGTCTTCATATTCCACTTCAGCCTCGGCCAGTGCGGAACCACAATCGGTACACCAGTGAACCGGTTTGGCGCCCTGGCTGAGATGGCCTTTTTTGGCGATTTTTCCCAGTGAACGGATGATATCGGCTTCAAAATGAAAATCCATGGTCAAATAAGGGTTTTCCCAGTCCCCCAATACACCCAGACGAATAAATTCATCTTTTTGCATCTTGACCTGTTTGCCGGCATATTGACGACACTCTTTACGGAACACCGCAGGCGATACTTTAACTCCGGCTTTGCCCACTTTCTTTTCAACCATCAGTTCGATAGGCAGGCCATGACAATCCCAGCCGGGCACATAGGGCGCATCAAAACCAGACAGGGTTTTGGACTTGATGACAATATCCTTTAAAACCTTATTGACCGCATGACCAATATGAATGGCGCCATTGGCATAGGGAGGACCATCGTGCAGGATAAATTTAGGCTTGCCTTTAAACTGCTGACGGATTTTTTGATAAAGTTCCATTTGCTGCCATTTTTTCAGACGTTCAGGCTCGCGCTGAGCCAGGTTGCCCTTCATGGGGAAAGCGGTTTTTGGTAAATTGAGTGTTTTTTTATAATCCATCGTTATGACTTGTTTAAATCAGTAAAAAATTGTCTGGCCTGTCGAACGTCCAGTTGAATTTGTTTTTTTAAAGCATCCAGAGAGTCAAAGCGTATTTCATTTCTGATTTTATGTTTGAAATGCACATCGACATAAGCCCCATATATTTCCCGGTCAAAATCAAACAGATGGGTTTCCAGTAAAACTCTTGAACCACCATCCACAGTCGGCCGGGTGCCAAGGTTGGCCACTCCGTTATATTCTTTATCATCAATACCAGTCATAGTGACGGCATAAACACCGGTAATCGGTGTGTTCTTCCTGAACATTTCAATATTGGCGGTAGGAAAACCCAGTGTTCTGCCGCGTTTATCGCCATGGGCAACCCGGCCGCAGACAGAAAAATCACAGCCCAGCATTTTTTTGGCCAGTGCCAGATTGCCTTCCCCCAGAGCGTCACGAATCAGGGTGCTGCTGACACGGTGACCATCAATTATCAGAGACGGCGTGTCTTCGACCATAAATCCGGCTTGTTGGCCCATTTTTTTTAACAGGGCAAAGTTACCGCGACGGGCTTTACCAAAATGAAAATCATCACCAATGGCCAGATATTTCACATTCAGTTTGTCGATGAGAATATCCTGTACAAAATCTTCCGCCTCATAATTGGCCAGATGTCGGTTAAACTTCATTACCAGTAACTGATCGACCGGTAATGATAAAAAACCGATGGTCTTTTCTCGCAATCGCATCAATCGGGACGGGGCATTATCCTTTAAAAAATATTCAAGCGGTTGCGGCTCAAACAGCATCACCACAACCGGCAGACCCATCTGTTTTCCCTTCATCGCCAGTTTATCAATAACAGCCCGGTGCCCTAAATGCAAGCCATCAAAATTTCCAATGGTCAAAACACAGCCTTTCGGTAGGGTCTCCAGGTGGGCTAAACCTCTGATTAACTGCATGATAAACGGATTTGTTAAAACCGTTCATTCTATCATTAACTTATACACCTTAAAATAGAATGTTGAGCGATTAAACTTCTTTAACCCGGTGAAAATATTTAAAAAAATAACAAACTGGGCAGCAGATATTTTTCAGAGTCATATATACTTTATAAATTTGAAAATATGTAATTACTCAACGTATTCAGGAGTTTAATATCAGTCACTTACTCCAGAAGACGCCATAAATACATCCGTGTAGGCTTGAATGTGACATCCTTGTCACATACACTTCTTCCGTAAGCAACCGATATTAAATGGTATTTCTTTTTTAAAGTACGCTGAGTGGGTACGAAAATATAAAACAATGAAGCTGGTAACT
>CAYLNS010000005.1:0-32860 GCA_964385115.1 uncultured Methylomarinum sp. | reverse complement strand
AAGTTTGTGGCCGGGGAAATAAAGCCGGATGTGGTCTATGAGGATGATCAGGTGCTGGCATTCAGAGATATCAATCCCCAGGCGCCTGTTCATATCCTGATTATTCCTAAAAAACATATCGCTACATTGAATGAACTGGATGATCAGTCGCTGGCGGGTACATTACTATTAACCGCGCGTAACATTGCGGCACAGGAAGGGATTAGCGAAGAGGGTTACCGAACCGTGTTTAATTGCAAGCAACAAGGTGGGCAGGAAGTCTATCATATTCATTTACATTTACTGGGCGGTCGACAAATGACCTGGCCCCCGGGTTGATAACATATATGTTGAAAATCGGTCGATTTAACAAACTTAAAATTACAACGATTAACCAGCAGATTGCCAGTCTGGATGCGGGGGAGTATTCCGAACTTAGCTTAAAACTGGATAGTCAGCATGCTGATGTACAGGTGGGTGATGAGCTGGAAGTGTTTGTATATACGGATGGGCAGGGTCAGCTAAAAGCCAGCCCGGATAAACCGTTGGCTCAGGTTGATGAGGTTGCCTGGTTGAAAGTGGTATCCACCGGTAAGGCGGGAGCTTTTCTGGATTGGGGGCTGCCTAAGGATTTGCTGGTGCCTTACAGCGAACAAAAACAGAAAATGCAGGTGGGCAGCTGTTATCTGGTCAGGCTTTTTCTGGATGAAGATAACCGGATTGCGGCATCAGCCATTCTGGATGATTTTATTTTGGATGAAGCTGTTTATCTGAAAGATGGTGATCAGGTTGAATTAATCATCGCCGATGAAACGGATTTGGGGGTTAAAGCCATTGTTAATCATAAATTCTGGGGGATTTTATACCGGAATGAATTATTTCAGCCGGTGCATAAAGGACAAAAACTAACCGGCTTTATCAAAAAAATTCGACCGGATAAGAAAATAGATTTGGTCTTGACGCAGGATAAATTCAAGCAAAAAGTGGATCGAGTGGCGGATAAGATTTTATCCCGGCTGCAACAGCAGGGAGGTGAGCTGGCTGTGAATGATAAAAGTGAGCCTGAATTGATTTATGATACCTTCGCGGTGAGCAAAAAAGTGTTTAAACAGGCGTTGGGAAATCTTTATAAAAAACGACTGATTAGTTTGACAGAAAACGGGATTCGGTTAGAACAGCAGGAAAAATAATGGGTGTTCAGGAAAATTTTGAAAAATTGCCACTAAAGGACTTTACCGAAAAGGCTTATCTGGATTATTCCATGTATGTCATTCTGGACAGGGCATTGCCTCATATAGGCGATGGTCTGAAGCCTGTTCAGCGACGCATTGTTTATGCCATGTCCGAACTGGGGCTCAGTGCCCTGGCAAAATATAAAAAATCGGCGCGGACGGTCGGGGATGTATTGGGTAAATATCATCCTCATGGCGATTCGGCCTGTTATGAAGCCATGGTGCTGATGGCACAGCCATTTTCCTATCGCTATCCTCTGATTGATGGACAAGGCAACTGGGGTTCACCTGACGATCCTAAATCCTTTGCGGCTATGCGCTATACTGAATCGCGACTGACTCCGTATGCGCAAACCTTATTAAGTGAGCTGGGCCAGGGGACGGTTGACTGGGTGGATAATTTTGATGGCACTATGAAAGAGCCAAAATTATTACCCGCACGTCTGCCTAATGTTCTGCTGAATGGCACCATGGGTATTGCCGTGGGGATGGCAACTGATATTCCACCGCACAACCTGCGGGAAGTCGCTGCTGCCTGTATTCGCCTGCTGGATGAGCCTGATACTCCGCTGGACGCATTGATGGAATATGTCCGTGGGCCGGATTATCCCACGGATGCGGAAATTATCAGCACACGGGAAGATTTACAGAAAATTTATCTGAATGGTGGTGGCAGCGTCAAGATGCGGGCCCGGTATGAAAAAGAAGACAGTAATATTATTATTACCGCTTTACCGCATCAGGTTTCCGGGGCTAAATTGATGGAGCAGATTGCTGCCCAGATGCTGGCCAAAAAATTACCGATGATTGATGATTTACGCGATGAATCAGATCATGAAAATCCTACCCGGTTGGTGATTATTCCCCGTTCCAAGCGAGTGGATGTGGATGCGGTTATGTCGCATCTGTTTGCGACGACTGATCTGGAAAAAAATTACCGGGTCAATCTGAATATGATTGGCTTAAATGGCAAACCTCAGGTTAAAAACCTGAAACAGATACTGACTGAATGGCTGACATTTCGAACGGACACTGTACGTAGGCGCTTGCAGTACCGGCTGGATAAGGTATTGGCCCGGCTGCATATTCTGGAAGGCCTGTTAATCGCCTATCTGAATATCGATGAAGTGATTCATATTATTCGAACAGAAGATCATCCTAAACCAGTGTTGATGGAGCGGTTTGGTATTACTGATATTCAGGCCGAAGCCATTCTGGAATTAAAGCTGCGTCATTTGGCCAAACTTGAGGAAATGAAAATCCGCGGGGAACAGGATGAACTGGAAGCGGAAAGAAAAGCGCTGGAAAAAACTTTAGGCTCCAAGCGTTTATTAAACCGGCTGATACGCAAGGAAATTGAAATAGATGCCGAAAAATATGGCGACGACCGGCGTTCTCCAATTGTTGAACGTGGTGCGGCCCGGGCATTGGAGGCCACTTCATTAATCAATAATGAGCCGGTAACGATTATTCTGTCTAAAAAGGGCTGGATAAGAGCGGCCAAAGGGCATGATATAGAGGTTGAAGGGTTAAACTATCGTTCGGGCGATGCTTATTTGTCTTCAGCCAGGGGCAGAACCACACAGCCGGCTTATATTCTGGACTCAACCGGCAGAGCCTATACCACTACAACACATGATTTACCTTCCGCGCGAAGTCAGGGCGAGCCTTTAACCGGCCGCTTCAAGCCGCCTGCCGGTTCTTTATTTACCCATGTGCTGGCCGGAAACCCGGACGACTGGTTTTTAATGTCCAGCACTGCCGGTTATGGATTTCGCGTACAACTCAAAGACTTGCAAAGTAAAAATAAAGCAGGGAAGGCTGTTATAACATTGCCGGAAGGTGTGGAATTGATTCAGCCGCTTGCGATTCAGCATGAAGATGATTTACTGGCAGTGGTTAGCTTGCAAGGCCGGTTATTGATTTTTCCTGTTCAGGAATTACCAGCATTAAAAAAAGGCAAAGGTAATAAGCTGATTCAAATCACACCGGCTGATTTTGCTTCTGGTAAAGACCGGATTGTGGCGGTGGCAGTGTTATCGCCCGGTGATGAATTGAGGATTCTGTCTGGCAAACGTCATTTAACATTAAAACAGCAGGATATTGAGCATTACACCGCCAACAGAGCCAAGCGGGGACAATTATTGCCGCGTGGTTTTCAGCGGGTCGATGGTCTGGAATGTAAATCAGAATAAAGCTGACAGCGTATTTACCGATTACATCATGAAAAGAGTCTTTAATAAAAGTTTTGTAACCAATTTTATCGCCGCTTTGATTATTGCCGTGGCTTATCTTTCACCTGTTCAACAGGAATTGCTGAAAGCCATAGGTTTTTTTGCCTTATCCGGCGCATTGACCAATTGGCTGGCCATTTATATGCTGTTTGACAAGGTTCCTTTTTTATATGGTTCGGGCGTTATTCAGAATCGTTTTGAGGAATTTAAAGCGTCGATTAAATCGCTCATGATGGAGCAGTTTTTTACGCCTGAAAATATTGAGCAATTTATTGAAAAGGAAGAGCAGCAAGGGGGGCATGCGATTAATCTGGAACCCTTGTTGAATGCAGTCGATTATGACAAGGTTTACGATGGATTGGTCTCTTCAATTATGGAATCCTCTTTTGGTTCGATGTTACAAATGATGGGCGGTGAGGAAGCGCTGCAACCGTTAAAAGAGCCGTTTATTACCCGGATGCAGAATGTGTTGACCGATGTCGTGGAGTCAGAACGTTTTGCCAAGGCGTTAAAATACAGTCTGGATGCTCATAAAATCAGTGAGGATATTACTGCCAGGATTGAAACGGTGATTGACAAGCGTCTGGATGAATTGACGCCACAACAGGTTAAGAAAATTGTTCAGGATATTATCCGCGAACATCTGGGTTGGCTGGTTGTCTGGGGCGGTGTTTTTGGTGGTTTGTTGGGCGCATTATTCAGTTTATTATGAACACAGATGCACTGAGTCTGGCTTTCGATGAGTTTGGTGATTCGCAGAAGCCCCCGTTGATTATTTTGCATGGTTTTTTTGCATCAGCCCGCAACTGGCGAACAGTTGCCAGAATTTTGGCTGAAAATTTTCATGTTTGGGTGCCTGATTTACGCAATCATGGTGCATCGCCTCATTCAACAACAATGGATTATCCGTCTATGGCGGCGGATCTTGAGTTGTTCATTGAACAGCATCAGCTGAACCGGCCCCATATCATGGGTCACAGCATGGGAGGCAAAGTCGCCATGTACTTTGCTTTGCAACATCCGCAAGCGCTGGATAAATTAATTGTTGTGGATATTTCCCCGACTGTTTATAAGCACAGTTTCAGTCAAACTATTCAGGCATTAAAAAGTATTCCACTGGAAAAAATCAGCAATCGAAAGCAAGCAGATGATTATCTGGCAGAAACCATTCAGGAAGTCAGTTACCGGCAGTTTTTATTACAGAATCTGCAATTACAAGACGGGCAATATCGCTGGCGCGTTGATTTGGATATTTTTGAGCAGAATGCGGATAATATTGTTGGTTTTCCTGAACTTGATGAGAATATAAAATATCCGAATAAAGCATTATTTATCGGTGGCGGCGATTCTGATTATATAAAAACGGATGATGTTTACCGTTATTTTCCAAAAGCCGACATAAAAACAATTCCTGGGGCGGCCCATTGGGTTCATGTTCAGGCTCAGCATGAATTTTGTAATTTGGTGAATGATTTTTTAGCGAGTGCGTAAAGACATTTAGATTAAAATTCTGCTTGATACTGCCGATACATAAGATAAATTCAGATGCTTGTTTTACAGGCTTCTTCATCATCAACTACGGTGTATCAGGACATAATGAATGTATCTAAATGGTTGTTTTTGCCATTGCTGATTCCGGTTGGCGTCATTGCGGATTCCAAACTCAGTACTGCGCCGCTGCTGACAGCAAACTGGCAGATAAATCAAAGTAAAACCCTATGCCTGATGCAGCAAAAAGTTGCTGATTCCGGCATGATTGGTTTTCAGCACCAGTCTGGTGAAGCTTTGCATTTCTTCTTTCAGCCATCTCTTCCTTATTTTGATATTGAAAAAGCCAGTTTCTATCTGGATGTTCCAGTGTGGCGGCAGGAACGGGTTTATCGTCAGGATTATCCTGTTTATCTTGAAGACAAACAGATGTTTGGTCAAGGCGATTCAGCAGAAATGGCATTAGAGGGGTTAAGCAATGGTTTTTCGCCTGTTTTTCATTATCTTGTTACGGGACATTCATATCGGGTTGCTGCTTTACCCATCAATTTTGAGAAAAAATATCCGCTATTTGTTAAATGCAGGCAACAATTATTACCTTATAACAAGGAGCAATTACAGGGGGATTTGTTTTTCAAGCAGGGAAGCAGTCGTTTATCCATCAATGACTTGCAGCGACTCAACAATATTGCCGATTATCTGAGAGAAATAAAAAACCTGTCTGTGGTGATTAGCAGTGAGACGTATTCTGTGGGGAAAGCAGATAAGAAATGGTTTGCCAGGCGGGCTGGTAGAATCAAACAGGCGCTATCAAAATCGGGCATTGTTAACAAAAGAATTCAGATAATACCCGGTTTACAAAAAGCTAATAAACAACAACTTCAACTCAAGGTATTCGGGCCGGATGCCTTGCGATATTATTATTATCGTAAAGGCAGTGTTCGTTTAGGACCAAAGGATAAAAAACGCTTGAATTTATTGGTGCGCTATATTCAGGATTTTTTTACCTCTGGACAGATTGTTATCAGTAGCCATACCGATAGCAAGGGGCGGCGCTCAGATAATTTAAAGGTTTCAAAACGTAGAGGTGAGGCTTTGAAACAATATCTGGTCAGCCAGGGAATTGACTCAAAACGCATACGGGTTAAAGCTTATGGTGAGAGCCGGCCGGTAAAAAGCAATCGCTTTCCACCGGGACGGGCCATGAATAGAAGAGCCGTTATCAGTCTGATTGACTGATTAGCGGGTATCAATCACGGGGCGCTGTTCCCCGTGAGTTCTCTGGTTGATCTTATTGTTTTTCCATTGTTTCAATAAAGCTATTGGCTTCATTGATTGACTGCTCCATTGCCTGAATCAGGTTGGAAACATCTGATTGAATGCCGCCTAAATCATCTTTTAACGAGGCAATGGCGCGGGCATTGAGATTGTGTTTTAAATACAGAACCTGATCTTTAAAAACAGCCAGGACGGGTTGCATTTTGGCTTCTGCCTTTTTCATGGCAGAGATCAATTGTTTGTACTGGCGTTTTGTTTGTGTCAGTTTTCGCTGACTGTTTCTGCGAAGCGAAGCGCTGCTGTACTGGGTGAGTTCTTCTTCCCATTCATCAAACAAAGCTTGTGAGACATCTTCAATATCAGCGATACGTTTTTTAATCTCGTTGGCCTTATCTACGCTGTTTTCATATTCACTGTTCAGACGATTATAGATTTCTTCCAGGTCATCATTAGCGGAATAGTGAGTGACAGCCATGAACTGTTCTAAAGCGGACTTGAATTGTTGTTTGGCTTCTTCCTGGGTGTCTCGAGCTTTTTCGACCCGGTGAACCATAACATCCCGTTTGGGAATACCCATTTTTTCAAGCGTGTTCAGATAAACAGATGAACAACCGGAAATAAACAGCAGACTGAGAAAGACGAATTTTATAAACATAATAGAGATAAGTGGATAAGGTCTAATTGAAAATTTTAAAAGTTCTAACTTGAACCTATGCTGAAGATAAGGAGTTTAATCAACCTCTTTTTTATTTTTCAGGATAAAAAATTTTGAAAATTTCTTCAAATTTATCATAAGCCTGATCGACCAGTTCAAGAATTTCGTTTTGGGTCAAATCAAGTTCTGTGATTTTGTCTTCAGCGAAATCAATTTCGAGTGTTGAATAATCTCTGGAAATTTGGACGATTGTCGCTATTTGCCGATATTGACTGGATATATCGGCAGTTGATTGTTGCTCAATCGTTGCGCTGATTATTTCCGGTAGATTCCACAAGCGGCAAAGCTCGGCGCCGGTTTCAAAATGATTGATTCCAATAATCTCTTCTTCAAGTGTGATTTCAGTTGCAGCATAGGCATGTTGTTCATTTCGTAATAATAAATCAACTTCGCGGGCCAGCTCCGGAATTTTACGATAGAAAATTAATTTACCGATATCATGGAGTAAACCACAAATAAAAGCCGATTCAGAAAATTGCCCGCCTTTGTAGTGATCAATTTCTGCGGTAATCAATGCACATTTCAAGCTGTTAGCCCAGAACTCTGACATCGATAAGGCACCGGGTAAGTCAGAAAAACGTTCAATGATTACCGTGCCTAACACCAGGTTTTGCAATTCCAGGTTACCAATCATGTTAATAGCCCGTTCGATAGACGTTATTTGTGCCGGAAAACCATAAAATGCACTATTGACTATTTTTAACAACCTGGCCGATAAGCCTGGGTCTTTTTCGATGACAGCCGCAGTATCCAGCAAGGATTTTGTTGGATCGTTAATCACTTTTTTTAATGCAAAATAAATAGCTGGAGGGGTGGCAAGTTGTATATCCCCTCGGAGAAGGTCGGCGGGGGTCAGGTCAGGCTGTGAAATATAATTCATGATGGTTTTTATTGTTTTTGAGCAACTAAACTTTTTTATCGAACAACGGTAACAAAATTTATGTTTAATAGGTGTTTAGAGTACAATCTTTGCAATTACATTAAACAGTAGACTTTTTTTAGAGAAACTCAAGTTTTAGCTATGACGGATAGTTGGTTAAAAACGAGATTTTCAAAAATAAGAATATTTTTAGACACTAATATGCTTCAAATTATTTTATAATTCAAGCAGATAGTTTTTTGGAGGTTTAGATGAGGCAGAAAAATTGGCCGCATTGATTGAAACCTGTCAAATCACTGCTACAATTTGTAAGCATTGTATTACGGTAACATTATATTTGGCTTAAGAAAATATTTTGACTGTATATCAAGACATGCAATTTACCATCATAAATGGATTTTAGATTGCGAATTGAAAGGTGCAGGCTAACAGGAATTTGGTTGACACGATGACTCAGTATGATCTTCAGAAAGAAAAAATAATTATTCTGGCTGAACAGGATAAAAAAGAAGCTCAGAGACTTTCTTTGATTCTGTCTCAGAATGGCTATCGGAATATCCGGGTTGCTGAAGATGGTAGCAAGATTTATGAGATTCTCAGGCAATATTATTATCAGGTTGAACAGGTCGGTTTAGTCATTATTAATGAGAATCTGCCACTTTGTCAGGTCTGGGAAATGTGTGAAAGTTTTGCCTGCTCAACCGAGGGTATGAATGTTCCTTTTATTGTTTTGACAGACCCCGGTTCAGGTTTTACTCAAGATTATAGTGATCATTATGGAAATTGTCTGGTGCGGGATATTCCTCGCCCGGTGAATGAGATGGAAATCCGCTTACTGGTCGATTTTATGTTGAGCATGAAACAGGAGCGCCAGTTACGGTTAAAACAGGAAGAGCGTCTGATTAATGAACTTGCTGAAAGAAAGGTCGTTGATTCCAAACTTAAATATCTGATTGTTCATGATGAATTGACGGGCTTGTATAACCGCAATAATTTTGAACGACAATTACGTTTAATCTTAAATCGTTCCACCAAATTGCCTCAGGATGGGGCTTTGTTATTTGTGGATATTGACCGCTTCAGTCTGATTAATGAATTGGAAGGTTTTGAAGTCGGTGACCGCTTATTGGTTGAATTAGTTGTATTAATCAGAAAATTTGTTCGAAATAATAATTTATTTGCCCGGATTGGCTCGGATGAGTTTTGCTTGTTTCTTGAAAATACCAACGAAGAGCAGGCCGTTGTCTTTGCTGAAAAAATTAAAAAGGCGGTTGGGGAGTCCAAGTTTTTTACCGGAGAAACCTGTTATGGTATTTCCGTTTCAATCGGGATAACCACTTTAAATTCCGGCAGTAAGATTTATCACCCCAGTGAGTTGATTATTCGAGCTAAACAAGCCTGTAATACGGCCAAGAAGAACGGACGTAACCTGGTTTGGCAATATCGAGATAATGATGTATATGAAAAAGAACATCGCAAAGATGTGTTTTGGGTGCCATTAATCAAAAAAGCACTGGTTGAAAAAGAGTTCTTTCTTGTTTTTCAGCCAGTTGTTGAATTGAGTTCTGGTAATATATCTCATTATGAGGCGCTGATCCGAATGCAGGGGGAAAATACCGTTATTACCCCAGGCCAGTTTATTCCGGCGGCTGAAAGAATGGGCTTGATTAATAGTATTGATTTGTGGGTGGTTGAAACCGCGATTGATTTTCTGGCAAATATTTCAGCGGAACAAAATTCGGTTTCTCTTGCAATTAATCTGTCCAGCACAGCATTTCAGGACACCTCTTTACTGCCCACTATACGCGATAAACTGGAATTGACCTGGGTTGATGCCAGTCGCCTGACGTTTGAAATTACAGAAACGGCCGCCATAGCCAACTTTGAGCAGACCCGGGATATGATAAACAATATCAGGGCGCTGGGCTGTAAATTTGCCTTGGATGATTTTGGTGCGGGCTTTTGTTCTTTTAACTATTTGAAAAGTTTTCCAGTCGATTATTTAAAAATAGACGGTCAGTTTATTCAAAATCTGATTAATGATGAGACCGACCAGATTCTGGTTAAGTCGATGACGGAAATTGCTACACAATTAGGCAAAAAAACCATTGCTGAATTTGTCGAGACTCCTCAGACCGTTGCCAAATTAAGAGAAATGGGCGTAGATTTTGCGCAAGGTTTTGTTTTTGGAAAGCCGCAGTCTGAATTATTATCCAGTCCTTCTATCTCAATTCAAAAACTCATTGACGGCGCAGGTGTACAGGCTGTCGAGCCAATCAGTAACTTGTCCCAGCTATAACTAAAAACACTTCATTCAGTCATTATTCACGGGAAATGATAAGATAATACGCAGATGGGCTGATTGGCTTTGTTACAAAAGCGGCAACCCGAATGACATAATCTGTGATTATCTATGGCAAGAAAAACAAATCCCCGAAATAAACCCAAGAAAAAATCAAAAACAAGTAAAAAAAATACCAAAATGGTCTGGTGGAAGAAATATTCCATCATCCTTTTTGTATTGTCGGCTTTTGTGTTTTTTTCCTATCTGGGGTATCTGGATTATAACGTTCGTAAACAGTTTGCCGGCAAACGCTGGGCCATTCCCGCACGAGTCTATGCCAGCCCGGTTGAGATTTACAAAAACTATCCGCTGGGTTTAAAAGCTTTTGAAGGCCTGTTAAGCCAGTTAAATTATCGGCGCGATTATCATCTGGCCACGCCAGCGAGCTATTACCGGAAAAATAATTTCATTTATCTCAGAACCCGAAGTTTTCATTTTTGGGATAAGCGACAGGACAGCCTGAAGTTAAAACTCAGTTTTTCCGGTAAACAAGTCAGCAACATTATTGACCTTGAAACATCAGGACAATTGGCGATTTTTCGTATGGACCCGGTTCAGATCGGTAGTTTTTATCCGACCCGTAAAGAAGATCGTATTTTGATTCGACTGGAGCAGGCGCCTGATTATCTGATTCAGGGGCTCTTGTCTACAGAAGACAGGGATTTTTATCATCACCATGGAATTTCTTTTAAAGCCATTGCGCGTGCGATGTGGGCTAATTTAAAAGCGGGTTCAGTGGTGCAGGGTGGAAGTACGATTACCCAGCAGCTGGTCAAAAATTTCTATCTGACTTCTGAACGCAGTTTATGGCGGAAATTTAATGAAGCGTTAATGGCGCTTATTTTAGAGTATCGATTTAAAAAAGATGACATTCTGGAAGCTTATCTGAACGAAATCTATCTTGGTCAGGATGGTGCCAGTTCGGTACATGGTTTTGGTCTGGCCAGTGAATTTTATTTCGGGCAACCGCTGGAACATTTATCGCTGGATCAGATTGCCACATTAGTCGCATTAGTCAGAGGGCCATCTTATTATGACCCAAGACGTTATCCTGAGCGCTGTGTGAAACGCCGGAATCTGGTGCTGGAGGAAATGCACAAACAAGGCTATATTACTAAAAGGCAACTGATTGAAAATAAAAAGAAAAAACTATCGGTTGTTTCCAGGGTGCATCGTTCCGCCAATCGTTATCCAGCTTTTATGGAGCTGGTCAAGCGTCAGCTCAGGCAGGAGTATCGGGAAGATGATTTAACTTCGGAAGGCTTGAGAATATTTACCACATTGGATACTCAGGTCCAGAATACTTTGGAGAAGACCGTCAGCGTTAAATTGACACAACTGGAGAAAAGACCCCGGGTAAGCAAACTCGAGGCCGCAGCTATTGTTACCCGTAGAGACAGTGGTGAAATCGTCGCATTAGCCGGTAGTCGTCATGCCTCGTCAGCAGGTTTTAATCGTGCGTTGGATGCGGTCCGACCTATTGGCTCCTTGATGAAGCCGGTGGTGTATTTAACGGCATTGGAATATCCGGATAAATATACGCTAACCACTAAAATCAGCGATACCAGGATTACTGTTAAAGGCCCGAAAGGAAAAAACTGGACGCCTAAAAACTACGACAATATAGAGCATGGTGAGGTGCCGTTACATACGGCGCTCAGTCATTCTTATAACCTGGCTACCGTGCATGTGGGTATTGATATTGGTATCGCCAGAATTGCCAAAACTTTGCGTCATTTAGGCGTTAGCCGTCAGGTGGAGCTTTTTCCTTCATTATTGCTGGGTGCAACACCTCTGACGCCGCTTGAAGTGACACAAATGTATCAGACATTTGCCGGGGATGGCTTTGCGACCCCTTTACGTTCAATTCGGGCAGTTATTTCGGCCGATGGTGAGCGATTGCAGAATTATCCGTTTACGATTCGTCAAACCGTTGATCCGGCTGCAACGTATCTGACTAATACGGTTTTGCAAGAGGTCATGACGGAGGGGACGGGCCGGTCGGCTTACCTTTATATGAAAAAAGACCTGGGGCTTGCGGGTAAAACCGGGACAACCAATAAGCTGAGAGACAGCTGGTTTGCAGGGTTCAGTGGTGATTTTCTGTCGGTCGTCTGGGTTGGCAGGGATGATAATAAACCTGCTGGATTAACCGGAGCAAGCGGGGCTTTGCAGGTCTGGATAAGGCTTATGCGACAGATAGCCAGGCAGCCGGTCAATCTGATTCCACCGGAAAATATTGTTTTCAAATGGGTGGATGAGGAAAGTGGTTTGCTGGCCAGTGAAAACTGTCCGGGAGCCAAACGATTCCCTTATATCAAAGGCTCAGAGCCGGTTGAGTCGGCTGATTGTGTGGAATCGGATATTGATCGGGCCAAACATTGGTTTAACAATTTTTTACAGGATACCTTTAGATGAAACTGATTCAATTAATCATTACATTGGGAATATTATTAATAAACCCTGCTGTACTGGCTGAACAACAGCCCGAGCAGCAATTAAAATCATTTTTACAGAAGACCCGGACATTAAAAGCGGATTTCAAGCAGGTAACGCTGGACCAATATGGAAATCCAGCCCAGACAAGTTATGGGGTGTTTTATTTGCGCAGACCGGGGATGTTTCGTTGGGATTATCAAAAACCTTTTCACCAGGAAATTGTATCCAGTCAGGATAAGGTCTGGTTCTACGATGCCGATCTTGAGCAGGTTACCGTCAGGTCACTGGATGACTCTCTGGGGTCTACGCCAGCTTTATTATTAAGCGGCACCATTGATCTTGAAGATAAATTTGATCTCAGTCGTCAGGGCCGGGATCAGGATATGTACTGGATTAAATTAACGCCCAAGGATGAGGACAGCGGTTTTAAGTCGATTACCATCGGTATGCAGGCTGGCAAACTGGCCGGCATGGAACTGAGTGATAATTTTGGACAATTAACACGCATATATTTCAGCAATCTTCGGCAAAATATTACATTACCGGCCAATCTTTTCACTTTTAAAATTCCTGAGGGTGCGGATGTGTTACAGCAATAGGAATTGTCAGGTGATTGTCGAGTTTAGGAAAATTCTACTGCGACAGTGAGAAATCAGTCTATTTTTCCACTCGTTACGAACCCCTAAACCCGACAGCATCCTGGGCTGTTGATTTTCGTCTCAGTTATTGCCGTGTTGCGCCGGGATAATCCTGAATGTAACGAATAATTTGCCGGTTTTCCTGCCAAATTCTTATTCTGGTCTATTCTTATGGGTATCAATATCTGCATAAGGATAAATGATTCATAATGAGCACTCATGAGACCCGATCCCATTTTGTCGCTGTAGCCTCCATTGCTGCAGAATTAAGCGCTGTCATGGATGTGGCCAAAGAAATTTCCCTGGCGGCCGCAAATGCTAAAGCAATTGCTTTTCGAGCAGGCGAAAAAGCCAAAGGATTTCAGCCGATTACAGACTTCATTAATGAGCTGGCAAAAGACACCATCGAGTTGGTTGATGATATTAATGAGCATGCTTTTCTGCTTTATCAATTAACCGTCAAGGATTATCGCTTCAGTGAGGCAAATAAACGATTTGAACAGGTTCGGCAAATTACCGGAGAAGCACCTTTCCGTGAGTCTATGACAGAGCCGTATCAGCAAGTCCGCTACAAAATGCAGGAATGTCGCAAGAAATTTAATATTGATATTTCAAGATTACAGGAGCAGTTGGCTGAAGTGATGCATCCGGCTCGAGCCGCCCGGGTTATCGCGGCCAATTCTCGAATTGAAGCATCACAGGCGGGTGAATATTTGCAAAGTCTTCAGGCGGTTGCTGAGAGTGTGGACCATGCCGCACAAATTATTCATGAAAAAGTACAAAAATGTCGCAGCGCCCTTAGCGCAATAGATCTGGCACAATAGATACCAATCGGGAGGTAGATAATTCCATGAAAATGAATAAAATTTACGATGGATCGCATCAATGGATTATGTTTGGCCGGGATGCCAATAAGCCAGAAAAAATAATTGATACTAATCAATATATTGTGAAAACGGCGAAACGTTGCTTGTTGATTGATCCGGGAGGTGTCGAATTATTTGCGCCGATGTTGGCGGCTATTCTGCATCATGCACCAGTTGAGAATATTACCGATTTATTTGCATCCCATCAGGACCCGGATGTCATTTCATCTTTGGGTTTATGGGATCAGGCTTTGCCGAATGCAAAATTACACGCAGCCCAAATCTGGGAAGGATTTATTCGGCATTTTGGATGTGAATCCATTGAATATGTTGCGATTCCAGATAACGGTGGCACCATTCAACTGGATAATGTTGAATTGCAGATTATCCCGGCGCATTATATGCATGCGGCAGCGAATTTTAATCTTTATGATCCAGAAGCCAGGATATTGATGTCGGGCGATGTGGGGGCGGCTTTGGAAGAGCCTGGCAGCCCGATGTTTGTTGAAAATTTTGATTCACATATCGAGAAAATGCGCTATTTTCATCAGCGATGGATGCCTTCCAATCAGGCCAAGCGCGCCTGGATTGAGAGGGTGAGAGAGCTGGATGTCGAAATTATGGCGCCGCAACATGGAAGAATGTTTCGTGGTGATGATGTAAAAAGATTTTTGGACTGGTTTGAGGGTTTGCAGGTTGGTATTGCGGTTTAAAGCGAAAAAAGTACTTGCCAAAAAAACATAAGGCTTTATAATAGGAAGTCTTTGAAGGGTCGTTAGCTCAGCCGGTAGAGCACCGCACTTTTAATGCGATGGTCGAGCGTTCGAATCGCTCACGACCCACCATCTATTTTAAAAAAACCAGCGTCAGTGCTGGTTTTTTTTTATCCGTGTTTTTTAGCAAAGTAAAGCTGCGATAGTGATTTTTTTTCGCAGATAAGAACCCTGATTGAACCTGTCTTTTTGTATGGTTGGTTTGTTAGCTTTGCTTTTAATTTAAGCTTTAAATCAACTCCTTACCTTCTATATAGAACTTTTAATGACAGATAGCACAACATCCAATATTTCATTCCAGGACCTGGAATTATCCGAACCCATTCTTAAATCACTGAAAACAGTGGGTTATGAATCGCCATCCCCCATTCAAGCAGAGATTATCCCCCATATCCTGGCGGGCAAGGATGTGCTGGGACAGGCCCAGACGGGCACAGGTAAAACAGCGGCATTTGCCCTGCCTTTGCTTTCCAGAATCGATTTAAAACAGAAGGATCCTCAAGTCCTGGTTTTGGCGCCAACCCGTGAATTGGCCATTCAGGTAGCTGAAGCATTTCAACGATATGCCTCGAAACTAAAGGGTTTTCATGTGTTGCCTATTTATGGTGGGCAGGAATACAGTACCCAATTAAGACAGCTTAAGCGTGGCGCGCATGTGGTCGTTGGGACACCTGGAAGGGTCATGGATCATATGCGCAAAGGAACATTAAAGCTGGATAATTTAAACTGTCTGGTGCTGGATGAGGCCGATGAAATGCTCAGGATGGGCTTTATCGATGATGTGGAATGGATATTGGAGCAGTTACCGGAAAACCATCAAACGGCATTGTTTTCAGCGACCATGCCCACGGCTATCCGAAAAATAGCACAGAAATATTTAAACGATCCTGTTCAGGTTACGATTAAAGTCAAAACCACCACGGCTGATAATATCCGACAACGCTATTGGCTGGTCAGTGGGGTTCATAAGCTGGATGCGCTGACCCGAATTCTGGAGGCTGAAGAATTTGACGGTATGATTATTTTTGTTCGTACCAAAACCGCAACGATTGAATTAGCTGAAAAATTACAGGCCAGAGGATATTCAGCATCAGCCATCAATGGCGATATGTCACAGTCCTTAAGGGAGCGGGCGATTGATCATTTAAAAAAAGGTAAGCTGGATATTCTTATTGCCACGGATGTGGCAGCCAGAGGACTGGATGTGGACAGAATCACTCATGTGGTCAATTACGATATTCCCTATGATACCGAATCTTATATTCATCGGATTGGTCGTACTGGGCGGGCAGGGCGTAAAGGGGATGCCATATTGTTTGTTTCTCCTCGTGAAAGACGATTACTGAAAAATATAGAGCGGGCTACTCGTCAACCGGTTGAGCAAATGCAATTGCCTTCCACCGAATTTATCAATAATGCCCGTATCAATCGCTTCAAACAAAAAATCACAGATACTTTAGCTCAGGAAGAGCTTGGTTTTTTTATACAATTGATTGAGCAGTACCAGATTGAGCATGATGTGCCAGCCATCGAAATTGCGGCGGCATTGGCTAAATTATCTCAGGGTGATGCGCCGTTACTGTTAAAAGAGCCAAGCAAGCGTTCACGGAATACACGTTCAGATGACTCTTCTGAGTCCGGTTCTTCGAGACGTTCCAGACGACGCGAAACTGGTGTTGATATGGAGCTGTTCAGATTGGAA
Organism: uncultured Methylomarinum sp.; assembly: GCA_964385115.1. Taxonomy (GTDB): domain Bacteria; phylum Pseudomonadota; class Gammaproteobacteria; order Methylococcales; family Methylomonadaceae; genus Methylomarinum. Next base: position 16,292 of record CAYLNS010000005.1, on the reverse strand, counting down.
GTGGGTCATCAGCATGGCGTTAAACCGGGCAATATTGTCGGGGCGATTGCCAATGAAATTGGGATTGATGGCGATCATATTGCGCAAATAAAAATTGAAGAGGAATACAGTACCGTAGAGTTGCCAGCCGGAATGCCTAAGGACTTGTTCCAGGCGTTAAAAAAAGTCCGTGTGGTCGGCAGGCCTTTAAATATTTCCAGAATGGATAAAAGTCTGGTAAAAAGTACAAAACCTAAAAGAAAGGCCGCTTCATCTCGACGTAAAAAACCTCGTCGTTCAAAATAAGAAGTTTTGTTAAATTGAATTGAACAAAAATTTTAACCCAGCTTTGTTTTCAATAACATAGGTTATTGCTTAAATTGTTTTAGCTGAAGATTTACGATTTTTAATTTTTACTGATCAATAGCTTATCGCAGTACGACGCACAATAACAAGGCTGGGTTAAGCTTGGATATAAACTAAACGATTAATATGGGCATAAAAGCAGATAAATGGATTCGGCGGATGGCCGAAGAAAAAGGGATGATTGAACCGTTTGAAGCGGGTCAAGTTAGGGAATCAGAAAATGGACGAATAATCTCTTACGGGACTTCCAGTTATGGTTATGATGTACGTTGTTCTGATGAATTCAAGATATTTACCAATATTAATTCTGCTATTGTAGATCCCAAGGATTTTGCTGAAGATAGCTTTGTCGATGTGAAATCTGATGTTTGTATCATCCCGCCCAATTCATTTGCGCTGGCCCGAACTGTTGAGTATTTTAGAATTCCACGGGATGTTCTGACGGTTTGTCTGGGAAAATCAACTTATGCCCGCTGCGGTATTATTGTTAATGTAACGCCGCTGGAACCAGAATGGGAAGGGCATGTGACGCTGGAGTTTTCCAATACCACCCCGCTTCCAGCCAAGATTTACGCGAATGAGGGGGTGGCTCAGATGCTGTTTTTTACCGGTGATGAAGTTTGTGAAACCTCATATCGGGACCGGGGTGGGAAATATCAGGGTCAGGTTGGTGTAACTTTGCCTAAAGCTTGAGCATCGCTTAATTTGCATGACATGGAATTTTTAATGCAGCTTGTGATTGTGGCTATTGACAGGCTCTGGCATTGTCGTTGGAGGCAGTTGAATAAAAAAACCTTTTTCCTCAAGGCTATTCATGACTTTGTTAACATCTTCGCGTGCAAGTTTGCGTTCGGGCGTTAATTCCAGGTCCATTACAAACTGCAATTGTCCCAGACCTTTGAGTAATTCATCCGGAATATCCGAGAAATCATCTTTTTTATTCAGATATAGGTAGAGTTCATCTTTTTTAAGACTTTTGTAAATAAAACAGCGCATTTGTACCTCATGTAGCGGTTTATATTATGGATGCGGGATTTTATCATTATCCGTCCAAACAATGTGGCAATGATGTAAATGAGCGTGATAACTATGAATGAAACACCGGTAAAACTGGAAAACTTTTTTAGAACGGCCTGTATTTTTGAGGCCTCTTTAATTATTGTTGCCATTTTTTTAGGATGGATAGCCAGCATTAATCCTTTTGCAAATCTGTTCTGGTCTGAAAAGGCAGTGTTTTTAGGTGTAGTGGGGACATTACCGTTGTTTATCCTGTTTCTGGCTTTGCAGCATATACAGATTGCTGAAATTCAGAAAATTCGACAATTATTATTGGAAACACTGGGTCCCTCTTTAAAGGATTACCAATGGTCTGATTTGTTTGTACTGGCGGCTATCGCCGGTTTTTCTGAGGAAGTGCTGTTTCGGGGTGTGTTGCAGCCGTGGATGGAAGAAAGCTGGGGAATGAATGCGGGATTAATTCTGAGTAGTATTGTTTTTGGGTTGGTTCATGCCGTGACTCCGCTGTATGCAGTTATTGCAACGTTAGTAGGAATTTATCTGGGGCTGTCTCTGGATTATGGCGGGGAAAGAAATTTATGGGTTCCGGTGATTATTCATGCATTGTATGATTTTCTGGCTTTTATTGCGTTGATGAAAGCCTATAAATCCCAGTTAGGCGAAAAAAGTAATCTTCATGAATAGTAAATCAAAAGATGAACTAATCCCACATTGGCGTGTCGTCTATGCCGTTTTGTTGACTGTATTTATTTATAATGCAGTCTGTTATTACTATCAGGCTGAGATACAGACTGGCATGCAGGAGGAGCAAAGGGTCTTTATCAGGACTTTGTTGTATGTGGTAGCTATTTTACTGTTGCCTTTAACGAATCTGGTCAGATTTGTTCTGGTGCGATTGAATCAGACCATGCCGGGTGATACGCCACCGGATAAACGCTATCTGGTAACAGTTTTGATAGCACAAAGCATGATTGAAATCATAGCGTTGTTTGGCGTGTTGATGTTTGTTTTGGGTGATGGGTTCAATACACTGTCTATTTTCAGTGTGATGGCCGTTTTAGGGGCTCTTCTGCATCGGCCAAAACTGACGGAATATGAATCAATTGTTTCAGAAGTCAATAAAAATAAACAGTAACGCTTCTTCTCGAAGATGGAAGTGGCCATCAATATCTCTGTGTAGAATACAATAAAAGGCGGATTTATTTATCATGGAGAAATAGCGTATAATGCACGGTTAACTTATAGATTATTTAGGGTATGAACATGCAAGTTATTCAGGAAGCGCTTACTTTCGATGATGTTCTGCTAGTGCCTGCGCATTCTACGGTGTTACCCAGGGAAGTAAAGATGGTGACCCGTTTAACCCGGGAAATCCAGTTGAATATTCCGCTGATATCTGCGGCCATGGATACCGTGACCGAAGCACGTCTGGCCATTGCTATTGCTCAGGAAGGCGGGATAGGAATTATTCATAAAAACATGACTGTTGAACAACAGGCACGGGAAGTGAATCGGGTAAAAAAATATGAAAGTGGCGTCATTAAGGATCCTATTACGGTGTCACCACAGGCAACTGTCAGGGAAGTGATAGAACTGACTCAGGCAAAAAATATTTCAGGTGTTCCAGTTGTTGATGGTGATTTGCTGGTGGGTATCGTGACCAGTCGGGATTTACGTTTTGAAAGCCGCATGGATGAGCCGGTTACCTCTGTGATGACGCCTAAAGACAAGCTGGTGACGGTACGGGAAGGTGCTGACCATAAAGAAGCTATTGAATTACTGCATAAGCATCGTATTGAGAAGGTGCTGGTGGTGAATGATGATTTTCATTTGCGGGGCATGATTACGGTTAAGGATATTCAGAAAGCCAAGGATTATCCTCAGGCCTGTAAAGATGATCAGGAACGGCTCCGGGTTGGCGCAGCCGTCGGAACCGGTGAAGGCACCGAAGAACGTGTTGCTGCATTGGTTGATGCTGGTGTGGATGTCATTATTGTGGATACGGCTCATGGCCATTCGCAAGGGGTTCTGGATCGAGTCCGTTGGGTCAAGCAGAATTATCCTGATGTACAGGTGATTGGCGGTAATATCGCTACAGCAGATGCTGCTCGGGCACTGGTTGAGGCGGGTGCGGATGGTGTCAAAGTGGGGATTGGTCCAGGCTCTATCTGTACGACTCGGATTGTGGCCGGGGTTGGTGTACCGCAGATTACCGCCGTCAGTAATGTTGCTGATGCTTTAAAAGGAACAGGAATACCGCTGATTGCGGATGGCGGGATACGTTATTCCGGGGATGTCGCCAAGGCTTTAGCAGCGGGGGCGCATGCGGTCATGCTGGGAAGTATGTTTGCCGGTACGGAAGAAGCGCCAGGTGAAATTGAATTATATCAGGGGCGGTCCTATAAATCGTATCGGGGGATGGGGTCTTTAGGGGCCATGGCTCAGCAGCAGGGTTCCAGTGATCGTTATTTTCAGGAAGATGCGGACAGTGTTGAAAAACTGGTTCCGGAAGGCATAGAGGGCAGGGTGCCTTATAAAGGAAGTTTGCTGGCGATTATTCATCAGTTATTGGGGGGGATTCGGGCGAGTATGGGATACACGGGCAGCGAATCAATTGAAAAACTGCATGAAAAAGCCCAGTTTGTGCGGGTAACCAGCGCCGGTATGCGGGAAAGTCATGTTCATGATGTCGCAATTACAAAAGAAGCGCCTAATTATCGATTATCCTAGGATTCTGTCGACGTAGAGTTATCCATAATTCGACAGAAGAGGATGAAATTTATTGACGGGGGTTCTTTTTTGAGCCCCTTTTTTGTTTTGGCTTATCGACGAGATTTCAATAGTGACTTATTCAGATGCATCAAATATTCATTCAGACAAAATCCTTATTCTGGATTTTGGATCCCAATATACTCAGTTAATAGCTCGAAGAATTCGGGAAATTGGAGTTTATTGTGAAATCTACTCTTGTGAATGTAATGAAGAAGAAATTAAAAAGTTTGCACCGAAAGGGATAATTTTATCCGGTGGGCCTGAAACAGTGACCAGCGATTATACTCCGAGAGCTCCTCAGTTGGTCTTTGAATTGGGTGTTCCTGTGCTGGGAATTTGCTATGGGATGCAAACCATGACCGAGCAACTAGGGGGAAAGGTGGAAGCCTCGGAGCATCGGGAGTTTGGTTATGCACAGGTAAGAGCAAGAGGACATTCCAGGCTGCTTAAAAATATTGAGGATCATGCTTCACCTGAAGGCTATGGTTTGCTTGATGTCTGGATGAGTCACGGCGACCGGGTGGTTGAAATGCCGGAAGGTTTTAAATTGATTGCCAGTACCGATGGGGCTCCGGTTGCAGGTATTGCCAATGAAGAAAAATTATTCTACGGTCTGCAATTTCATCCCGAAGTGACGCATACCAAACAGGGTGGTCGTATTCTTAAGCGTTTTGTGATTGATATCTGTCAGTGTCAGGCTCTGTGGACTGCCAGCAATATTATTGAAGACAGTATTCATGCGGTGCGGGAAAAAGTTGGAAATGATCATGTGATTTTGGGTTTATCCGGCGGGGTTGACTCATCCGTCGTCGCCGCATTACTGCATCAGGCGATTGGTAATCAGTTAACCTGTGTTTTTGTCGATACCGGGTTGTTGAGAATGCATGAAGGCGACCAGGTTATGGCAACGTTTGCCGAGCATATGGGGGTCAAAGTCATCCGAGTTGATGCTGAACAACGTTATCTGGAGGCTTTGGCGGGTGTCATTGACCCTGAACTTAAGCGGAAAATTATTGGTAATTTATTTATTGATATTTTTGATGAAGAAGCGGCCAAACTGGTCGATGCCAAATGGTTGGCTCAAGGGACCATTTACCCGGATGTTATTGAATCTGCCGGCTCTAAAAGCGGCAAGGCGCATTTAATCAAATCGCATCATAATGTCGGTGGGCTACCTGAAAATATGAAACTTAAACTGGTGGAGCCTTTGCGTGAACTCTTTAAGGATGAGGTGAGAAAAATTGGAGTGGAGCTGGGGTTGCCAGCCGATATGGTTTATCGTCATCCTTTTCCTGGACCGGGTCTGGGTGTCAGAATTTTAGGGGAAGTGAAAAAGCAATATGCCGATTTATTGCGTCAGGCGGATGCTATTTTTATTGAGGAATTATACAACCATGATTTATATGACAAGGTAAGTCAGGCATTTGCGGTATTTTTACCGGTTAAGTCAGTGGGTGTAATGGGAGATGGTCGCCGTTATGATTATGTCATTGCACTGCGTGCCGTGGAAACTATTGATTTTATGACGGCTCGCTGGGCACATTTGCCTTATGATTTTCTGGATTTGGTTTCCAGACGAATCATTAATGAAGTGGCTGGTATTTCACGTGTCACTTACGATATTTCCGGTAAACCGCCTGCTACGATTGAATGGGAATAGCGACTGAAGAGGCCTGGATGCGTCATGCATTGCGTCTGGCTCAACGGGCTGAAGAGCAAGGGGAGGTTCCTGTCGGGGCGGTGTTGGTTGCTGAAGATAATGATTTGCTGTTGGCGGAAGGATGGAATCAATCCATTCAATTGCATGATGCCAGCGCCCATGCTGAAATTGTTGCCATAAGAAATGCCGGTGCAAAAGTTTCTAATTACCGGCTGCCTAATAGCACCTTATATGTCACTCTTGAGCCATGTGTCATGTGTATGGGGGCTATTTCACAAGCACGTATCAAAAAGCTGGTTTTTGGAGCATATGACAGCAAACGGGGAGCTGTTTGCCATACTGTTAATCTGGCGGAAGCTGATTTTTTAAATCACCGCTGTGAATGGCAGGGCGGAGTATTAGAGCAACAGTGCAGCGAGTTGTTAAAAGATTTCTTTCGACAACGAAGAAAGAGAAAATATAACTACTCAGCGTATTTTGGTATTTAATATCAGTCACTTACTCCAGAAGACGCCGTACACATCCGTGTAGGCTTGAATGTGACATCCTTGTCACATACACTTCTTCCGTAAGTAACTGATATTAAATGGTATCTGTTTTTGAAGTACGCTGAGTAGATACAAGAAAATAACGATTGCTGTTGTTTGTCTGATTGTTGTTTAGTGCTTTCTTATAGAACGGGGCTGTTTATATTGAGTCCTGTGTTAGTTGCTGCAGGTGCTTTTTTTTCTTTTTCAGACATCACTGTTTTTGGAATTTTATCATCTTTGGTCAGCCAGGTGAGCAAATGGTAATAACTGCGTATATTATCTACATAGCGAACAGGTTCTTTCCCCCTGGCATAACCATGTTTGGTTTTTTTATACCATTTTCGTTGGCTTAATAAAGGCAGGTTTTTTTTTACATCTATCCATTTGTCAGGGTCACCGCCTCTTCGTTGAGTTAGAATGCGTGCATCTTCCAGGTGGCCGAAACCTACATTGTAAGAGGCCAGAGCAAACCAGGTGCGATCCGGTTCCTTGATTCGTTCCGGGATTTTTTTTAAACGTTGCTTAAAATACAAGGCGCCGCCTTCAATGCTTTGTGCTGGGTCCGTCCGGTCTTTTATCCCCAGTTGTTTAGCAGTTCCTTTTGTCAGCATCATCAGGCCCTTTACTCCTGTAGGGGATTTTGCCTTTGGATTCCAGTGGGATTCCTGATAGCTGATGGCTGCTAACAGACGCCAGTCCAGAATGTGTTTTTTGGCGGCTTGTCTGAATAAAGCTTCGTATTTGGGTAAACGCTCTAAAACATGCTTTCTGAAGGTACAGTTACCGACATAATTCAAATTTCCGGTATGCCCGTAATGTTTTTCAATTAAGGACTGTAAGGTACCGTCTTTTTTGATTCTTGCAAAAAACCTTGCAACCTCTTGATATAAACTGTCATCGCTGGATAAAGGCAAGGCCCAGGCTAATTGCTGAGGTTCGGTCAGGTTAAAGGCAATATATAATTTAGGATAATAACTTCGGAAGATAGCCACCTGATGGGAATCGGCTACGGTGTAATCAATTAAACCTTCGTTGACCAGATAAAGCAGACCGTCAGTATCTAATTCTGCGTTTTCAATCCAGTTAAGTTCAGGGTACTGTTTTTTTAATCTATTTAACGTAGCAATGTGACTGGTGCCTTTGACAACCTCCAGGATGCCTTGGCTCAGGTCTTTAATATTTTTGGGTCTTTTTGTCCCTGAACGGTAGATGACTTGTTCTGTGATGTTTTGATAAGGAGGAGCAAAGCGCAGGAATTGTTTGCGTTCTTTTGTAATAGTTAACCCGGCTGCTGCAATATCTGCCTGATTATTGGCAATTTGGCCGAGCAAAGTATCAAAAGTATCCGGGAAAATAAACTCAACTTTAACACCTAATTGTTTAGCAAACTTCGTCACCAGGTCATATTCCAGTCCTGTCGGCCCTTCGGGGCCTTCATAATAGGTCGTTGGGTCCAGCCGGGTCAAAACTTTCAGTGTTCCTCTATGCTTGACTTGTTCCAGCTTGTTTAAGCCAACATGCTTATCTGATTGATAATCACAAGCAATCAACAGGTTGGTGGTGACACAAAAGAAAAGCAGGTTGAGTAAAAGGTTGAGCAACGGCTTATCGCAGTGTTTTATAGGTATTGATCAAAGCATTGGTTGAGCAATCATGACTGGTGATGATATCGTCATTTTTGAGTTCGGGCAAAATTGCTTTGGCCAGGACTTTTCCCAATTCTACGCCCATTTGATCAAATGAATTAATATTCCAGATAACACCTTGTACAAAGATTTTATGTTCATAGAGTGCAATCAGAGAGCCTAATGTTTTCGGCGTTAATTTTTTAAATAAAAAAGAATTGGAGGGTTTGTTGCCCGGGAAAATTTTTGATGCAATCAAAACCTTGTCTACACGTTCAATTTCATTGAGTTCCTGAATAACTTCTTCACGGGTTTTGCCACGCATAAGGGCCTGGGGCTGCGCCAGAAAATTGGATATCAGAATGTCATGATGCTCGGGAAGATGGTAATGACTTTGTGCAGCTGCCAGAAAATCACAGGGTATTAATTTGGTCCCCTGGTGCATAAGTTGGTAGAAAGCATGCTGGCCGTTGGTTCCCGGCTGTCCCCAAATGATAGGGCCGGTGCTGTAATCAACTTGTTGGCCATTAATATCAACGGACTTGCCATTGCTTTCCATGTCACCTTGCTGGAAATAAGCACTAAAACGGGATAGGTGTTGTGCGTAAGGAAGGATGGCATGCGACTCTGCCTTGAAGAAATTATTGTACCAGATACCAATCAAAGCCATGATAACCGGGATATTTTTATCAAAATCCGTGTGTCTGAAATGCTGGTCAACTTCAAAGGCACCTTCCAGTAATTGTTCAAAATTATCCATGCCAATATATAAGGCAATGGAAAGGCCGACTGCAGACCATAAAGAATAACGGCCTCCAACCCAATCCCAAAATTCAAACATATTAACGGGGTCGATGCCAAAGTCGATAACATTACGCCGATGAGTTGAAACCGCCACAAAATGTTTTTTAATGGCTTCTTTGTCCGGTGCGGATTCAAGAAACCATCTGCGGGCAGAATTGGCGTTTGTCATGGTTTCTTGTGTGTTGAAGACTTTGGAAACAATGAGAAATAGAGTAGTTTCAGGGTTTAATTTATCAAGTGTGGTAACAATGTCTGCCTGATCAACATTGGAGACAAAGTGAACATTAAGCTTGGGAGTCGCATAGGGCGCCAGTGCGGTACAAACCATTTTTGGGCCCAAGTCAGAGCCACCAATACCTATGTTAACGATATCAGTGATTTTTTTTCCGCTATAGCCTCTCCACTCGCCCGAACGGACTTTTTCTGAAAAAGAACGCATTTTAGCCAGTTCATGGTTGATTTTCGGCATCACATTATGGTCATCAACATAGACTGGTGTGTTTGCCCGATTGCGTAATGCGGTATGGAGAACAGCTCTTTTTTCTGTAATGTTAATGGCGGCGCCATTGAACATTTGTTCAATTTTATCTTTAAGGCTGGAAGTCTTAGTGAGCGCTAGTAAGAGAGAAATGGTCTCTTCTGTCAGCAGGTTTTTAGAAAAATCAAATAAGATATCATTAAAAGTTAGCGATAATTTTTTAAACCGATGTTTGTCTGATTCAAAAGCCTCTTTCATGGAAAAATGAGTTGCTATTTTTTGATAATGTTGCTCAATAGCATTCCATTCAGCAGAATTGGTTAGTTTAGACATATTTTAATGGCTCTTGATTGAGAAGGATTTAAGAAAGTCTAAGAATCGGTGAATTATTATTCAGGCAACTATTATAAAGACTGTAGTTACCCGGGTAAAATAAAACAAGTTTTAACATTGAACATAGATGGTTTTTGAGAGGAAGTTTTAAACTGAGAGAGTTTGTAGGGTGAATAAAACTTAGTCTTTTTAATGTCTTTCATTGAGTAGGGTGTTGTGCTAAAGTTGTTGGTTGGTCAGGGAGTGTTTAAGTAAAAGGATAGATGTCAAGGAAGGTTGATTAATACAAAGAGGGATGGTATAAGGATGTTGAAGGATAAGAAAAACCATATATACTAATATTTTCAACACAGGAAGGAATTATGAATAAAAAATTATTTATCAAACAAGGTTTAACAGTACTGCTAGGTCTGGTCTTTTCATCTGCACTTTGGGCGCATGGTGGTGCGGCAGGTACAGATACTGACCAATGTAAATTTGAATTGGAAAAGGATCATTGGATTCACTATACAGCTTATCAGCCACAAGCTTATCCGGCTGAGGAGTTTTGTGGAAACTTACCGGCATTAAATACGCTTACACAGCTGGTGTTTGATTATCAGGATATCCGCTATAGAAACCGTTCAGTCGAATTTGAAGTAACAAAAGAGCCAGAAGGTACTCGTGTTTTCTACATGCCACCTAAGAAACATAAATCCGGAACAGTTGTTTTATCTTTGCCTAATGGTTTACCGGAGAAAGGTAAATATTTAATTCATATAACTTTGACAAAAGATAATGGCGAAAGATTGGATGCACATATGGGCTTTAAAGCGGGTTATGGAGAGACTGTTAGTTCTGGAAGCATGGGGCTGTATGCTTTAATAGCATTAGCTGGTCTTTATGTGTTTTATCTGTCTAATGCCGGCTTTAAAGAGAAGGTTGATGGATTACTAGGTAAAGCGAAAGATGTTTAACAACCTTTATTTGTTAAGGTAAAAATATGCAGAAAATAACCCTGAGTTTGATTTTGGGGGCTGCTGTTGTGCTGATGCCTGGGTTGGCATCAGCTGCGGCGGATTTGCCCAAAACGGTTAAAATTGACCCGGGTCCTGTTGAGCCGGTCTGTAATCAGAATAATCCTGATTGGCGTAAAGCGCAAACAATTGAGGGTGTTAAAATTCAGGAATCACTGCGGTGTAGTCCTGATAACCCCGCACAGATTGCAGCAGAGGTGAAAGGGACGAATAATATTTCCATGCAGACTTTAATGGAAACTTATTATGCTGCCGATGCGATTATTAAAAAAAATGATATGGATGGGGATGGAGACCCTGATCTGATTATCATTAAACTGGAGGTGGCGGAACTAAATGGTCATTCTCCTGACTTTGATGGATATGTACCTACTTTTGATATAGCGCCAGGTGTACAACCTGGGATGTGGGTATTCGCACCTAAATCGCGTGGCATGGCAACCAATAGTTTTGTTGGGACTGATGCTAATCCGCTTTTGAGGGCGCCTTCACCCGTTATTCGAGTTGAACAGGGTGATGTTGTTTGGATTCAACTGGAAAATAGTCATTATTTTCCTCATACTATCCATTTGCATGGTGTTGATCATCCATGGGTAGACAGTTCAGGTGAGGGAAACGATGGTGTACCTCAGACGAGTGACAAATTTGTTTTGCCTGGGCAGAGTAAAACTTACGAAATACGTCCCAGACAGCCGGGTACCTTTGTTTATCATTGTCATGTGCAGACACACGTACATTTGGCGATGGGGCTGGTTGGGATGTTTGTTGTTGAAGAAAATCGTCCTAATAACTGGGTGCAGACATTTAATGTGGGTGGGGGGCAGGTTCGTCATCCATCAAAAGCTATCCTGGAAAAATACGATACAGAATATGATTTGCATTATCATGCAATGGATAAAGAGTTGCACAGCATTATCCAGAAATATAATGATCCCCGCTTAATAGCCAGAGACATGAATCGTCTGTATGACATGACTGATTCCACAGAGGATTACCATACTTTGAATGGACGTTCTTTTCCTTATACGATTCGGGAATCCATGATTGTAACGGAGCCTAATCAGGAAATTAAAATCCGTATGTTTAATAGTACTGGAGAATTACTGGCTATTCACACACATGGACATAAAGGAACGATTACTCATTATGATGGTGTCGAGCATAATCCAAGTGCCCAGATAATGCGAGATGTTTATAATCTTGCTCCTGCTCAACGTAATGATTTGATGATCAGTACTAAGGACGATGGTCTTCATAGTTACGGGGAAGGTATCTGGATTTTTCATGACCATCGTGAAAAGGGTATTACGACGGACGGAATGAACCCTGGCGGAAATGTCAGCGCGGTAGTTTATAAAAAATACCTGACTGAAGAAGGTCTGCCAAAGGGTATTGGGGAAAGTATTACTCCTTTGTTTACCAAAACCTTTTTTCAGCGGAAATATCCGGTATGGCAGGATATCGATGAATGGAACAGCTTAGGCGAAGTTGATGCCAGCGATTATGTGCCACCACCTCCTGCTGTTCCTGTAGAAATTGAACCGGCTCCGAAAGGGATGGGTTCGGATCAGGCGTCGGTAAGTGATAATAGTGGTTCTTTTACTAACTTTCTTTTTGGTTTGATAATCGGTATTGTTGTTTACTTATTGATTATTAATCGTGAAAAGGTCATGGCACTGGTCTCATCAAGTAAAGGGGGTAATTGATAATGAATAAAATTCTATCAATGACAGTGCTGGTGTTTGCGTTATTTTCGACCGCAGCTCATGCAAAGGAATTTATCAATCATGATAATTTAATGAGTCATGGCGATGGGCATTTCATGGATATGGATGGCGCCATGGTAATGGGGCAAAATACGGATACTTTGCCGGGTGGCTGTGACAAAATTGCAGCAACCAAGGAAATTACCGTACATGCGGGTCATAAATATGCAAAAAAATTCCCGGGTAGAATGTTTGCATTTGATACACAGGAATGGGAATTTGAGCCCTGTACCAAGTTAACTGTTCATTTCATTAATGATGATGAGATTCGTCACCAGTGGATGATGCACGGTTTGCCAAAATATCTTTACCCTAAGGGCATGTTTCACCTGGAAGTAACTGGACCGGGGGAAGTTTCAGGTACTTTGATATTTCCGCCGGGTGACAAAACTTATCTGGTTCACTGTGACATTTCCCAGCATATGGAAAAAGGGATGAAGGCTCAGCTTAAAATTGGTAATGGAAGTGGAGATCTGCCAAGTATTCCTGGGGTAACGGCTAATGTTATTCAGGATGATTATAGTCAAAGTATTCCTGATATCAATCCAAACCCAGCTCCTGTAAAGAATGCTTCGGCTTCAACGTCAGGTGATAATACGGTCGGATCGGGTGATGATTCGTTAGTTTCTGGAGTAACAGTTATTGGGTTGTTGATTGGTTTGATACTGGCGCCAATTTTGGCGAAAAAGTTTAAAGGTATGACAGTCAGTGAGGTTGTCGCTTATATTTTTGAACTGGTTTCTCAGCTTATTGGTTTTGTAATTAATTTAATTAGCAATATTTTTAAAAAAATATTTTCAAAAAAAGCTATTGAATTGCCTCAGGATAAATAAGTAGTGACTGAAAGGCCTCTGGAGCTATTGACTCCAGAGGCCTTTTTTTATGGGAAAAATAAATGCAGGAAGAATCTTTAGGGTTGTTGGGATTGTTTGTGAGTGCTTTTGTTTCATCAACGATTGCACCGGGCGGTTCAGAGGTGGTACTGGCTTATATGGTCAGTGAAAATAGTGAGCGTGTGATGGATTTGGTTACAGTAGCAACAATTGGAAATACATTGGGGGCTATGACAACTTTATGGCTGGGTTATCTTGCGGCTAAAAAATTTCCGCCTGAACAGGTCTTGCCAAAAAAAAAGCAGCGTTCGATCAATTCGGTAAAGAAGTGGGGGAGTTGGGTTTTGTTGTTTTCATGGTTGCCCGTGATTGGGGATGGGCTGTGTTTTGCAGCAGGCTGGATAAAACTATCGCTTTTAAGTGCCTTTTTAGCCATACTAATAGGTAAGGCGATTCGCTATTCAGTAATTGCCTATCTTACGCTAACTGTTGTTTGAAATTCTAAGAATATTGACTATGCCCAAGCTATCTTTACCTTACTTTCCGCAGAAAAGTATCGACATCGCTCATAATCATCGTGATTACTTAATGGTTATCTATGCATTTTTTGCGGTGACAGTTTGTTTTTTAATTGATTCTGTTGCCAGTATTCAGTTGCAGTATGCTCTTGGCTTTGTTGCTTGGTTGTCATTGTTATTCTTATTGTGGGGGGAAAGCGCTCATATTCGAATTCAAGTATTAATCGCTGTTGCGTTTGCAACAATCGGTGAGCATTTTGCTTCTATCTATATGTCTGGCTATACCTATCGATTAGAAAATGTCCCTTCTTTTGTACCCCCGGGGCATGGGATAGTTTATTTAACAGCTGTTGTTTTGGGGCGGACGGCTTTGTTTCAAAAAAATGCACACATGATTGCCTTATTTGTTTTTATAGTCGGAGGACTTTGGGCGGTTTTAGCCTTAACAGAAACGATAGGGCGTAAAGATGAAATCGGAGCTATTTTATTTGTGATTTATTTAATATTCTTATTTAAGGGGAAATCACCGATGGTTTACCTGGGGGCTTTTTTTATTACCACGTGGGTGGAAATAGTCGGTACTTCATTGGGGACATGGAATTGGGCTGCTATTGATCCGGCTTCATCTCTGGCTCAGGGTAACCCTCCCAGTGGTGTGGCAGCATGGTATTGTCTGGTTGATGCGGTTGCTTTAACAGGTTCGGCATTTGTTCTAAATATATTGACTAAATTTCAAAGCAATGACTTAGGCGAATATACAGAGCAAACCAGTAGAAAAGTATCCATTAAAGATGAGTAAAAAGACTAAACAAAAAACCTCTGGGAGCTTGGGGGTTTACAAAAGATTATTAAGCTATGTAAAGCCTTATAGATGGTATTTTCTGATTAGTGTTATCGGGTACTCATTTTATTCGGTGACCCAACCATTATTTGCCGCGCTGATTAAATATATTATTGATACATTGCAGGCTGGTGAGCGTCAGGAAATGCTGTATCTTCCCTTGTTTTTTAGTGGGCTGGTCTTATTCAGGGGGATTGGTGCGTTTTTAGGTAATTACTTTTTGGCTCGGGTATCAAATACGGTTGTTCATGATTTAAGAACAGAAGTATTCGATCATTACACAATGTTGCCCACCGCATATTTTGATCAAAACAATAGTGGTTACATGATTTCACGTATTACCCATAATGTGGGTGAAGTGACAAAGGCGGTAACGGATGCGGTGAGAACTTTTGTAAGAGAAGGTTTGACGGTAGTGGGCTTGCTGGGCTATCTGTTCTATACGGAATGGAAACTGACACTGGTCTTTTTAGCAATTACCCCGGTTATTGCGGTGATGGTTACTTATGTTAGCAAACGATTGCGCCGATTGGGTAAACGAATTCAAAATTCTGTAGGGGATATGACTCATGTTGTTTCTGAATTAGTTAATGGGCATAGAATTGTAAGAAGCTACGGCGGTCAGGAATATGAAAGTCGTCGGTTTCACGACAGTAGCTGGAATAATCGTAATCAGTCGCTTAAGCTTGCGGCGACTATGGCAATTCACAATCCCTTGTTGCAGTTTTTTATATCATTGGCCTTGGCTGGGTTGATGTATTTGGCGTTGTTTTTCATGAAAGATGTAAGTGCGGGCGGGTTTGTTGCATACCTGACTGCAGCATTTATGTTGCCAAAACCAATCAGGCAGTTAAGCGATGCTAATAGTTTAATACAGAAAGGCATTGTCGCGGCAGAAAGTATCTTTGAGGTACTGGATGAAGCTATGGAAAAAAATCAAGGGTCTTATGTCTGTCAGAGAGTAAAAGGCGATATTAAATATCAGCATGTCTATTTTTCGTATCAGGACAAGAGGGATTATGTCTTGAAAGATATAAATTTCCATATCAGGCCGGGTCAAACGGTAGCATTGGTTGGACCTTCCGGTGGAGGTAAGAGCTCCATAGTAAACTTATTGCCTCGTTTTTACGATTATCAGAAAGGTAAAATATTACTGGATGATAGGGAGATAAAAGAATATGAGCTAAGTTGTTTGCGAAGGCAAATGGCGTTGGTAACACAAAACATTACGCTTTTTAATGATACGGTCGCCAACAATATTGCTTATGGTGAATTGGCGGGGGCAAATCGGGATAAAATAATTGCGGCAGCAAAGGATGCTTATGCTTTAGAGTTTATTGAAAAACTACCGGATGGTTTTGATACGAATATAGGGGAGCAAGGAGTTAGTTTGTCAGGCGGCCAAAGACAGCGGCTGGCCTTGGCACGGGCTTTGTTAAAAAACGCGCCTATTCTGATTCTTGATGAGGCGACTTCTGCGTTGGATGTGAATTCAGAAAAATGGATTCAGGCGGCCCTGGAAAATGTAATGAAAAACCGGACGACCATAGTGATAGCGCATCGATTATCGACAGTTATCAAGTCGGATGTGATTTATGTTGTTGATCAGGGAAGGATAATCGAAAAGGGAACTCACTTGGAGTTAATGAACAAAAAAGGACTGTACTGTGAGTTGCAAAATGAATCGGGTATTCTGGAGTAAAAAGTTTGACAGTTTGTAATAAGTGGGTATAATGGCCGGCTCTTTCGGAGAC
>CAYLNS010000004.1:15363-33782 GCA_964385115.1 uncultured Methylomarinum sp. | reverse complement strand
CCAATCCGGATGCAACCCTTAAGGCACAGTTGATTGGTATCGTATCAATTTTTGCCTTTGTATTTATCGCCAGCTTCATTACCTGGTTCATCATCAAAGCATTACTGGGAATCAGAGTCAGCGAAGAAGAAGAATACCAGGGCGTTGACTTCTCTGAATGTGGTATGGAAGCTTATCCTGAATTTACTGATACCAGTAAAGGCTGATAACACCCGCCACAAACCAAAAAAGCCTGGCTTGATGCCAGGCTTTTTTGTTTCTTGGACCTACGTTTTAACCTGGCCCAGCCTTGTCATTGTAAAATGTAGACAGGAGAGGAACGAAACCCAACATTTTCTATCGTTGTTGAGTTACGCTATTGCTAACCTGAAAAATGGAAACAGGCTATTTCTTCAGCGCCGCAATCACTGATATTTCCACTAACAGTTCAGGTCGTGCCAAAGAAGCTTCAACACAGGCGCGGGCTGGGGAATACCCCTCAATCACCCAGTCATCCCATACTTCATTCATGGCTGAAAAATATTTCATATCTTTGATATAAAGGGTTGCCGACAAAATATGCTTGCGGTCACTGCCCGCTTCCAGCAATAAATTATCGACTTTTTCCAACATGGTTTTAGTTTGTTCTTTAATATCGTCATTAGCATCCTTGGCGACCTGTCCGCACAAATAAATCGTATCATTATGAATAACAATTCTACTCATCCGGCGTCTTTCGGTTCCCATTCTGATAATACTCATTTCCTAAATTCCTCTATATAGCGCTATTAAATCTATCTATCCGAAAAGGCTCAATAGGCAAGGGGGTTCGCCCATCAATAATCAGCTCTGATAATATCCTGCCAATAACAGGTGACAGCTGAAAGCCATGGGCCGAAAATCCGAAAGCATGATAGAGATTTTTGTTCATTCCTGACGCGCCGATAACCGGGATATTATCGGGCATAAACCCTTCAATCCCGGCCCAGGCGCGAACAATTCGGACGTTTTTTAATTGCGGAAAAAAATGCAAAACTGTATCAGCACTTTCCATAAGCTGCTCCCAGTTAATATCTGTTTTTTCCCGCTCAAAATCCAGTTTAGCCACCAATGCGCCACCGATAATCAATGTACCATTCTGCATTTGTTTAAAGGACAATTTGCGACTGGCCGCCCCCATAACCGGATCCACGAAATGCGGTAGCCGTTCAGTCACCATCAACATCAATGCTTTTGGTTGTAATGGAACCGGCTCACCCAGCATTGCCGCCATTTTGCCGGCCCAGGCTCCGGCACAATTGATTAAAAATGTGCTGTTAAACGTCCCGCTAGAAGTCCTGACCTGCCAGCCTTCACCATCCTGCACCATTTGGTAAGCTTCGGTATCGGCATAAAACCGGGCGCCTAAGGATTCGGCTTTCAGGCGGAAAGCGGTCAAGGTGTGATAAGGTCTGGCAAAACCATCCTGCCGGCAGACCAATGCCCCGACACAATGCGGTGCTAACGCCGGCACCATTTGATACAGTTCTTTTTTTCCGATTATTTCCTCATGCTGATACCCCAAAGAGCGGACTAAAGCCGCCCGCTGCTCAAGCTTATCCATATCTGCCGCATTCTCGGCAATTCGCAGCTGCCCGGGAAAACGGGCATCACAGTCAGAATCCACCAAATCCCTTATCTGATGCCACATTCTGGCAGACTCCATCGCCAGCGGAATTTCAGCCGGGTCACGATTTAACTGCCGCAACCCGCCGGCATTTGCTCCGGATGCATGGCGTCCGGGACTGGCCTTATCAATCACCACGCACCGATAGCCGCGCATGGATAAATGTAATGCAGCTGAAGCCCCCATTAACCCGGCTCCAATGATTAGCACATCCGCTTCCATCATCGCTGCCTCCTTTTCATCTTCGCCAATTGCTCCAGGTTTAATGGCGTAACCGGTGGCCGCCCGCGAAAACAACTTTGCCCTGACACAGACTTGCCGCCGGCATCCGCCACAATATGAGCAACAGCCTGAGCACATTGCCTGCCCTGACACGGCCCCATCCCACAACGGGTAAAGTATTTAACCTGATTACTGTCCTGATGTCCGTTTGCAACCGCTTCACGAATTTGTCCGGCCGTTATTTCTTCACAGCGACAAACAACCGTATCATTATTCTGCACCGCCAAAATTTCCCGGGGTATATGGAAATAAGACTCAAGAAAAGGACGAATATGCCGATCCCGCTTCATGGCTTTTCGATAAACGATTGCCTGTTGATTTCGCTCACCCCTAGTTACTGCTCCCGCAGCATATGACATTTGCAAACCGGCCAGATAGCCGGCATATTCAGCGGATTTCGCACCAAAAATGCCAGCCCCATCACCGGCCACAAAAATACCTTCGATACTGGTTGCACCCCATTCGTCATGCTGTGGATGCCAGCATTGCTGGGATTCATTCCAAAGATGCCGGCAACCTGCTGCCTGAGTCAGCCAGACATGGGGAATAACCCCGAAATGGGTCATCAACAAATCAGTCTCAATGGTATGTTCACGGCCCCGGTGGCGATAACAAACCCGTTCTAACTGACCATCACCTTCGGCCCGTAAATCACTGACCAGATTCTTGATTTTAACCCCGGCCTGTTTCAATTCACGCTGCAAAGTCATTCCTTTGGTCAAATACTGATATGCCAGCAAAGCCCGAGGCAATTCAGGCAAAGCCATGATGCGGTTGCCCAGAGGCGTCATATCCAGCATGGCTTTTATCTTAACGCCTGCCCGCATATACTGCCATGCCAGTAACA
Source organism: uncultured Methylomarinum sp. (assembly GCA_964385115.1). Lineage (GTDB taxonomy): Bacteria > Pseudomonadota > Gammaproteobacteria > Methylococcales > Methylomonadaceae > Methylomarinum. The sequence continues at coordinate 31,008 of CAYLNS010000004.1, read as the reverse complement.
ATAACAATGGCCCGGAGCCAGCCAACACCACCCCTTTCTCTGGAATCGCCCCCGCTGATTTAAATAAAATCTGGCCGGAGCCAGCATACATCACACCGGGCAGAGTCCAGCCCGTAAATGGCACCGGCCTTTCCATCGCGCCACTGGCTATCAGAATATGATCGGCAGTAATAATCCGGCTATCACCTTGATAATTAACACCGACCTCACGCTGTTCATTTACCGACCAGACACTGGTGTTTGGAAAATACACCGCCCGACTTGCCCGAAAGTTTTCAACCAGCGATTTCCCTCGCTGATAATCAGCCCCCAGCAGTTGTGCCCGAAGTTCCGGAGCCTGCTCAACAGCCCGGTAGATTTGCCCGCCGGGAGCCGGCTGCTCATCCAGCAAGGCACAGGAAACACCTGAATTTGCCGCAATAGTGGCTGCCGCAAGTCCCGCAGGTCCACCACCAATAACCAGCATTTGATAATGATTGTTCACTGGCTTTCCCCAGGTATCAATCCAGCCCCCTGCTGACACTCAATCCGCATCCCTTCCTTCACATAAGTCATACAGGCCCGCTGCCCCGACTGACCATCAATAATCATCAGGCAGTCATAACAAACACCCATCATGCAAAAAGGTGCTCGTCTGGCCCCGGAAACAGGTGTTGTGCGTGTAAAAGACAGCCCCGCAGTCAGAGCAACGGCGGCGACGGTGGTTCCAGCTACAACCCGAACCTCATTTCCATTTAATTGAACAGTTACTGTTTCTGCCCTGGAATCATTTATTTGTTTAAACATTATTTATAAGCGAATCTTGCGTTTAATATCTTCATGCTCAAACACCATGGTTTTTTGCAAATCCAGCGGCAGACCAATATGGGAAGACTCCGCACGCTTGAACATTTTTAACGCAATCGCCACGTCAACATAGGCCAGACCGACGGCATTAAAATAAATACGCTCATCATCCGACTCCCGCCCGACCTTATGCCCTGAAACCAGTTCGTGTAAATCGGCATGAATATCATTATGCGATAACAATCCTTCCTTATACATCCGACTTAATGTCTGGGTTCTATGCGTCACAGTATCCCAGTCATCACAGACAATCTTGTCACATTGCAAGGCCACCGCATATTCATCTTCCCAGCCACCCACATGACTGTAAAAAGCGCCCGACTTCATCCACTCGGCTTTTAACAGTGGCGCCTGCGCACTGGTCGCTGTTACCAGAATATCCGCTCCGTCCATGGCCTCACGCGCTGCCGTATTAGCCTTGACAAATTTCATATCCGGCAGTAAAGGCGACAACTCATCAACAAACTGCTGCTCTTCTTCCACGGTTTTAGCCGCAACCCTGCATTCCTTCAAACTGGGCCGGACTATTTTCATGGCCAGTAAATGCATCTTGGCCTGCTCGCCTGCACCGATAAAACCAATTATCTCACTATCTTTTCTGGCCAGATGTTTGGCGGCAATACCGCCCATGGCGGCCACACGCATATTTGATGCCAACGTTCCTTCCATGACAGCGACTGGAAAACCCTTTTCAATTTCAGACAGAATAAAAACGGCCGACAGATTTTGTACGCCATATTTTTTCGGGTTTCTGGGGAATACCGAAACCCACTTTGCGCCACAGATTTTTTCATCCAGTAATGTAGCCGGCAGGCAATTAATTCTGTCCTGGGATACCGGATCAAAAATCTGCACAATTTTTTCAGGAAACAGAATTCTGTGTTCCTCAAAATCAATCATTGCCTTTTCAGCTACTTCCATCGCCATGCGCAAATCAAAACATCCGGCATCCAGTAAATCTTCCTGAGAAAGATAAGTAAACCCCACCCTATGAGAAACCATGGATAATCCTCTGTATCATCAAGTTATAAAATATATGGCTCGCCATTTATATCCAGACAAGTAAAAACAGCCAATAATTAATTATACTCGTTTGGTTGGCTTTATTCGTTTCATTATAAGCAATAATGTAATTCCCCAGAGTACCTATGCATTTAGTATCAGCCATTGATTCCAGAAGACACAACAAACATATCCAAACCACCAGCTATATACACTTAAGCAACCGATATTAAAAATATTTTGTCACAACCGGGCTGACAGAGAATTACAAAATTTCGCCGCGAATCCAATGCCGGAACAGCCTGTCTATCGTCCCGTCAGTCTGCTTTAATTTAATCCAGGTACTGATAAAATGCTCCAACATCAAATCCTGTCCACCAACGGCAATAACCACCGGCGCCCCCTGTTTGTCAGAAAAGGGTGTCACCACCGCATAATCAGGATAAATCAATGTCCAGGCCGATCCACCTTCGGCCGTTGTCAACAGCACATAGTCTCTGAGTTTGTCTGTTGCAAAAAAATCTGCTTCCGAATCCAGCTCGACGATATGAACTTGCGGAAAAAGCTCGCGGATTCTTGAAGCAAAAATACTGTCTCTTCTGACCACTACTTTTAAAGAATTTTGGCGATTTAACACAGCGGATAAATCCTCAAACTGTTTGTGCAAATGATCTTTAACCACAAAAGCCAGATGAGTATCCAGATAACTGACCGAATACAAAACCCGTGTGGATGCCAATAATTGCAGATTAGGCGTAATACCGGAAATGGCAATATCAAAATGATCTTCTTCCAATTGCTGTAAAAGATATTCACTTTCATAGGGTACAAATTCGACCTCAACCCCTAAATCCTTAGCCAGCACCAACACCAAATCAATATCAAAGCCGACCAGATGTCTGGAACTGTTGTAATACGAAAACGGCAGACTATCCTCGTGCACACCAACATGAATAACGCCCTGCCGTCTGATTCTGTCAATCAAATGTTCACCCTGTTTCAGACCAACAGAATTGGGCATTGACAAACTGGATACCGTATACGGTACATCCTCATTCAATAGGTGCATCTGCAAAATCCTGGGCGCATCATCATCCACACCATTTTGCTTCTCCAACACAAAACGAATTGATAGCACTACAACCACCAAAAACAATAAACTAATACCTAGGTTGCGAATTAAAAGCTTCCATTTGATTTTAAACTGGCCGGTCATTAATGCCGTGGTCAGGATGGTAAATGTCATTAAATGCATGGCACCTGCCACATCAGCAACCCGCCCGCAAAAAACACCTACCGTCATGAATAAATTAAAAACATCATCCGGTATACGATAAAAATCCAGCAAAAACGGCAGCGCAGCCACCAGCTTCCCAAAACTTAAAAACAGACCTAACACCAGCATTTCCGGAAAGTCTAAAAAATGCAGCGGCCGGTCATAAAACCATGCGGCAAAGACAATAAACACCAGACTGAGAAGCTTCCCCATGTCTGGAAACGGATAGGCCAGCGGCAAAACCATATCGGGTATTCTGGCATGTTCTGAACCGGCGGAAACATGCTCATGATAAAGACGTGATACGCCTTTTATTAATAATGGAATAACCACAAACACACTTCCCACGACAAAAACCGTCAACAAGGCATTGCGCGATTCCCTTAAGATTTGTCGGTAGCTAAAAGGCGTACAACTGACAATCAGCAACGGTAAAATCACCAGCGTGACCACTAAAACCGCACCGACCAACATAAAAACATAGGCCTGTACCTTGCCAAACTGCTCCAGAGTCAAGGTCCCTGCGGCGCTGGCAGCAATACCAAAAACGCCAATCGGAGTCAGCATAACAACAAAGCTGTTAACCCGCAGCAGGATTTTGGCCGCCTGTTCAAAATTCTTCAGCAAAGAATGATGTTCTTTAAAACCGATACAGGCGGCTCCAAACATCATGCTGAACAAAACAATGGCGGGAATGGCATTTTCACTTAATGCCAGAAAAGGATTAGCCGGTATAAATAACTTTAAAAAATCAAATGGCGCTGCCTGCTCAACCATTAAAGAACTAAAATAAGAACCATGATTAAGCTTCGGCAAAGCCAGAGACATGGCCCAGACGGTAACAGCCCCGACAGACCATAAAACCAACAACACAAAAACACCCTGCCGGGTGAGAAACCGGGCTTCAACCAGCTTCAGGCGACCAATATTGGCAATCAAGGCAAACATAATGTAGGGAACAACGGTCATTTGCAGCAGACCAATATAAATATCCCCCAGAATCTGCAATTTTGCCGCATAATCACCCAGCAGCAGGCCACAGGCAATACCGAGAAAAAGACTGAGAAGAATATTGACAGTGGAAATAAAATGACTGTTATGTCGCTCTATTTTTATAAATTTTTCGAGCATGGCATATCAGTGAGATAGAAGCCTTTTCAGGTAAAATGGACAAATATAACGACTTTAACCCGGATTTATGACAGCAATATGACAAAGCCGGTCAGACAATTGTAATACTTGAAACAGTAAGATAATCTCAGATTTACTGTTTTACAAACAGTAATTTCCAGTAATAGGTTTATGCAATATCAAAAAAACCGAACTTTAGAATAATTGTAATATTTCTTCGATTCTTTGTCATAAAAGTCACAAGCCAATCTGTCGTATATTATTTCACTTCAATCTCCATAATTTATTTTCTATATTCCGTAGAAAATAAACCCGGTGAAATTGTGTGTAGAAAGTATGATTAAGAGTAATCTCGGTAATATCAAATGCCTCTGGCGTCGTCCACTCGTTTACACTAATAAGAAGCCAACATTCATCACATTTCTTCATATAACTTCTATAAAGCCCATCTTTACGAGTAATTAAGTCCGTTAATTTATCTATCGGATCTATTACGACCCACCCCCCATGAATACGCTCCCATCGATGTTCCTTGAGCCAATTTTTTCCATCACACACCCCACTTTGAATCTGAATCCAATCAATATATTTCAAATTTGGATGAAAACTATAAATATCACCTTTATTTTCAATTTCAGGTAGCCAGTCACAAACATAATCAAATAATTCTTTTGCTACAACATTTACTTTAATTGGCTTAAAATCATTTTGGAATCTCACTTTCACTTCCAAAGGAGATATGTCTGACTCTTCAGCCATCTTCCTCCCTTTTATTAAAGCCTGTTGCTGACTATTTCTAATCGCTGCGGGTTGCGACTTTTCTGATTCTATTTTTTTATGTATCAAAGTTGTTACTTCTACACCGATTTTCCAATCGTTACTATCAAAAATAAAATCAGGGGACTCTTCTTTCCTGTATTGCACACCTTTAAGTTCAGGTTCAAGCTCTATAAAAGTCTCAACAACGTTCCTTTCATTTTCTTCTGAATTCGGATTAAGATAAAGCTTCCTGAGTTTTTTGTTCATTTTTCTTCCTGCATTAAAAAATCACAGAACAAACTATCCCTGATTAACTCGCGACATCAAAATAAAAAATTCTCAATGCTTATCAAGTGATTGTGTCTTTGCCATCCACTCAATCAATTCAGCCTCTTTGACAATCCCGACCTGTCGTATTTTTCGATGGTTCCTGTCAAAAAAACAGGTAAAGGGAAGCTCCCCTCTCCAACCTTTATCGACCGATGCATAAATACGCTCAGGAAATGAATCAGCAAAAAACCAAGTTTTTTGCATATCAAGATGGCTATCCTGCAAAACTGATTTAATCACGTCTTCTTCAAGGAAAACATCCGTTGCCACTGTAACCAAGGGAATTTCGGGGAAACGCTTGTGTAACTTTCCAAACATTGCCAGCTCATCCAAACAATAGCCGCACGTTTCTGACCAAAAAATTACGATAAAAGCCTTATCCTGATTCTCTTGTTTAATCTCTTGCAGAGTATCTTTTGTAAATGGCAAAACAGTCAATGAATCCGCCTGTATCGTGAACGTTTGGATCATTATCAATAAAAAAAACAACAATTTGTTCATTGAAGCCTCTGCTTTGCCATTCTGGTTATCTGACCATCGCTTTCTGTCCATAGCACCAGAAAACCATTCGAAGTAGAAACCACTCTAGGGTGCGTAGCCCGACGTCCTGATTGTGACAATTGTCGTGGTTGTGACCAGCTTTTACCGTAATTTGAAGATTCCGCCGAAAAAACAGCGAAGCCTTGGTCGCTCATCATATCCCAAACTGCAATAACCCGCCCTGTGTCATTAGCTGCGATATCACTGTGTGTAGCTGATTCATCCCCCAGACGAAAAGGCGGCGACCATTTATTTCCACGATCATCAGAAAATAAATAATAGACCCCAGCTTGATTCTGTTTTCCTGTTCCCACGCTCGCATGAATACGTTGTGTTCCGTTTATCGACTGAAATCCTAACCCAGCACCAATATGCGGACAGCCATCAAACTTCCAGTTAAATGATCCGACATGCCCCAGATAGCGCCATTGATCTTGTTGATCAATCAATCCAAATGACATATCTGATGGATTCTTATCTCGATAAATAACAAAACTATCACCACTTTTATCCGTTTTAATCGTATTCCAGCAACATGAACAGGCCCTTGCATCCAATGTTTTATTTGCCGACCAGTTCAGCCCCCCATCAATAGAACGTGAATATTGCAGACTTTGCCCACCTTTTGTTATAGCTGTTTTATTTCGACTATCTAACCAGACGACTTGTATGCCATTTTTTCCAGCAGTCATATCTATGAAACCGTGAGGACCTTCATCCCAATCGGGAGGTGCAGGTACAGATTGCCAGGTTTCCCCGTCATCAACAGATCGGGCAGCTTGCATGGGTCCAGTATGAAAACGGCCGGTTTTAACATACTGAACCCATGTAGCCACCAGTACTCCCTTATCAGCCACAATCTGAGCATCTCTACCACGCCCCATCTTGATCGCCAATGTTTCCTGAGCAAGAACTTTACTGGGTTCAGACCATGTTTCTCCCCCATCATCAGAAAACTGATACCACAGTGTTTTGGTATTTCCCAGACGTTGCCCAGTAAGCACATGAGTCCGTAGCCCTTGCTGATAGACATCCAGACTGACAACACCTTGCTCCTGAATGCGCTTATGTTTGGCCGTTGATGCTGAGAGATTATGTGAATTATTTGTCGAACAGGCAACTCCAAGTAAAACAAGCAGGTTGAATGCAACAATAAAGCGGAAAAATTTCATAAAAATACCGGAAAACTAAAAAAGTCGATGCGGATTATTTAAATCCTCATCGACCAATATTTACGAATAAACAAATTGTCTTTTACAACAAGGAAAAATAAAATCGAATCATTTATATGTCCAGGCCAACTGTTGCAAAATAGGTTCTTTGTGGATAAGGATGAAAATCATAATAGTCTTCATCCAGTAAATTATCTATTCCAAAAGAGACCGTTGCAGTCATATCTTTTCCGATAGGTTGCTTGTACTGAGATTTGAAATTTAACAGATGATATTCACTGGAAGACCCATACACGCGTAGATGTGGATTATCGCTATTGTCTTCTTTGGCATATTGAGGACCGCGATAATTGAAACTTATACTATTATCCCATTGAGGTGTTGTATGATAGGTCGCCACAGCATTGACCTTCCAATGAGAAGTACGCACCCATTGCTTGCCTACCAAAGCAGTATTATTAGGATTATCACGTATGGTTTTATCTAACCATGTGGCATTAAAATCAAGACCCAACGGTAAGTCAAAGACATGATCTTGCCGAAACACCATCTGTACACCCACTGTTTCGGTTCTACCAATTGGCAAAAAAGTGCTGACTCTTTGACCACCAATAGTCTGGGTGGTATTCATGATTTCATCTTCAATCTCATTGTAAAAGAGATCGGCGCTAATAACACCTTCTGGAATCTGATATGCCAGCGTCAGATTATGAAAATTTCCATTCTCGGGTCCTAAACCAGGGTCAGGAATGTTTTTGCTCATTCCAACAGATGAGCTGGCAAAAAGCTCACCCACTAAAGCAAAACGATATGCTCTTGAAAATGAATAACGAGCAGTAAAATCACCAGGCTCCCAGGCTAGAGAAAACTTTGGTGATACGCGGATTTGGTCACGATCTGCAAAATGTCTGTTATAAGCACCAAAACCCTTTTTAATATCATGCCCGTTTGAGGAACGCCAAGAATCGACACGTGCCCCCGCCATAACACTCCAATCTTTAATAAACCGGTATTCCAATTGTGCAAACCCACTGTGCATTTCAGTCTTACCGCCTGAATCTTGTTTCAGAGAAGTTTTTTGTTGATTGGCAATATTATTGGACTTATAGGTCTTTATATTGAGTGAAACTTGGTTATATTGATATCCCCACATGAAGCCCAAATCTTCATTACCAAACAAATTTTGTGTCGCTAATTTAAAATCAAAAGTCGCCCACCACATGGTTTTATCTTTGATTGAGCCGGTATTGTCATTGTTAGGATCCAACGGGCTATATGTTGGGTTAATTGAATGATCCTTATAAGCATCAAAAAAACTTGCCGAGGTATCTATACTCCAATCATCATTCAGCTGTCCTGACAGATTCAAACCATATGATAACGTTTGACGCCGATTTTCACTCGGGGCATAGCGGCTGGCTCCAAAACTCCGTTTTGTCGGCTGAAACTCAACGCCATTTTGACTCGCATAAGAACTCCCCGTCCCCCAATAAGGTGAACCATTTGCCTGTTTCAGATAATTTCTGCCAGCAAGATCGTCCCAACCTGTTTTTCGTTCAAAATCTTCAAATGCAATGGTGAATATTCCCCGTAAATCTTCGGTCAAATCATAACCCAGTTTAAGTGAATATAAATCACTGGTGGTTTCCTCGATGCCGGAATCGCCCGTAATAATAACCGTATTTCCATTGATATCTTTGGTAAACTGTCCGCCTGTTACAGGCGTTAATGGTTGTCCAGATGTTCCCGTCGGCGCCACTTTTTGTGCATCCCACATTTGTGGCTGCCCCTGGTTTTCCAAATGATTGTAAAAACCAAAAACCGTCAGTTTATCAAATCGGTTACCGGCAGAAATAAACTCTTTATGTCCCCATAAAGTATCATCCCGTCCAAAACGCTTGACTGGCTGCAAAATACCCATACTTTCCATATGCATGGTAAATTTTTCTGGCATCAATGTCGTCACCTTAATCACACTGCCAAATGAATTACCCGAATATTCCGAAGAAAAGGGACCATACAGTATCTTGATAGATTCAACTGAATTAGGAGCAATTAAATTCCACCTTGGAGCACCATTCCACTTGGTCTGAGCCATATTACTCAGAGGAATACCGTCCTGAAATAACATAGTATGAGCCGTTTGAAAATTAGTTGACCCGCGCGTAGCGACAACACCATTGGTATCACCGATAAATCGTCGCCTTACCTGAATTCCTGGTGCATTACGGACAAGATCTGTAGCAGTGGAAGCATTTATCTTTTCCATATCCTGCCGAGTAATTTCAAATTCTGGTGTGGCAATGGTTGTATTTGGAAATAATTTATGTGCTGTGGTGATAACCATTTTTTCACCATAATGTATCCCTCCCACATCTTCTGCAGTCTCATTAGCTGTTGCAGAAATGGGAGGGAAAGCACTTAAACATAATATTACAGTTCGATAATTCATAAATAAAGATTGTCTGGTTTTAAAAACAACAAATGTTGCACTTCCACCTAAGAGCAATCCTCGTGCCATTCCAACAGAACAATCAATCCACACTTCTTAAAACTGACTCCTGCCTCCTGAATACACTGATAAGCAATTGATTAAAAACAAATGATTTTTCTTGTTTTAAAAAACCATACAACCAAACCAAAGATTATTTTTCCCTAGAGCCGGTAGCTGAATATCCTCTGACAATGGCATATAACATAAAAAATTGTGTGATATAACAATGTTTTCTTTTCAGATTTTCTTAAAAATTGATACTTCCTTGAGAAAACAATACTGCTAAACAGCTACAACAACCGTTTATTTCGTAAATCCTGCTTAAATTAAGTAAAATAGTCGCCTTTTACACTTCAGGTCTTTGGTTTTGGAAAATTTCACTCCTTTTAGCGCCTTGGCTGGCGGGATGCTTATTGGTTTAAGCGCGGTTATCCTGTTATTTTTTAACGGCCGGATTGCCGGAATCAGTGGCATCATGAACGGTATTTTCAAATCGCCCAGAAATGAAATGCTCTGGCGCGCGGCCTTTCTGATGGGACTGATAGCCGGCGCCTTGTTATTCAAACTGATCGCCCCTGATTTTATTACTTTCCGTAGCGGCTATCCTTTATGGCTGATTGCTGTCGGTGGCTTTCTGGTCGGTATCGGCACCCGCTTGAGCAGTGGCTGCACCAGTGGACATGGAATTTGCGGCATTGCCAGCTTTTCCAAACGCTCCATCTATGCCACGCTATGTTTTATGGCCAGTGGGTTTGCCACGGTCTATCTTCTTAAACATGTTTTCCATATCGTATGAATAAAATTCTGATTGCCTTACTCAGCGGCCTTATCTTTGGCCTGGGCCTTTCATGGTCACAAATGGTCAATCCTGACAAGGTTATTTCCTTTCTGGATATTGCCGGAAACTGGGACCCCAGCCTGGCATTTGTCATGGCGGGCGCACTAGCGATTGCCACGCCTGCTTTTATCTGGATAAAAAAACGCCAGAAACCGGTTTTGGAGAGTGCTTTTCATATTTCTCATAAAACCCATATTGACAAGCCATTGATTCTGGGCGCCATCATTTTCGGCATAGGCTGGGGGATGACCGGCTATTGTCCCGGCCCTGCCGTTGCCGGTATTGGCATGGGTAATTTGGAGGCACTGGTAATGGTGATTTCAATTTATGCCGGCTTTTTTGCTGAACGTTTTTTTGCCGGCAAATAATTGATGCCTGCGTTTGATTCGTCACAGGAAAAAATCTACAGTGTCAGTCAGCTCAACCGTGAAACACGGCTATTGCTGAACGAACATTTTTTTTCCATCCGCGTGGAAGGGGAAATATCCAACCTCAGCACGCCGTCATCAGGCCATCTTTATTTTTCGCTTAAGGATGATGCCGCACAAATACGCTGTGCAATGTTTCGCCATAAACAACGCAGCCTGGCATTTAAGCCAGAAAACGGCCAGCAGGTTATATTAACCGCACAGGTCAGCCTGTATGAGCCTCGCGGTGATTTTCAGCTGATTGTCGAACAGATGGAAGAAGCCGGCGATGGTCTGCTTCGTCGCCAGTTTGAGCAATTAAAGCAGAAACTTCTGGCCGAAGGCCTGTTTGCCGACAGTCGTAAACGCCCGCTTCCTGAACTTCCCCGGCTTATCGGCATCATCACCTCGCCCACCGGCGCGGCTGTTCATGATATTCTCAGTGTCTTAAAACGCCGTTTTCCGGCTATTCCGGTCATCATTTATCCCACTGCTGTACAGGGTGACAGCGCCAAAACGGAAATAGTCTCGGCCATCAGAACCGCCAACCAGCAACAGAAGGCAGATATTCTGTTGCTGGCTCGCGGCGGCGGTTCCATGGAAGATTTATGGGCTTTTAATGAAGAAATAGTGGCCCGCGCCATTGCCGACAGTAAAATCCCCATTATCTCAGCAATAGGTCATGAAGTTGATTTCACCATTTCCGATTTTGTCGCCGATATGCGGGCGCCCACCCCATCCGCGGCGGCCGAACATGCGGTTCCAAACCAGCAAGAATGGCTGAATACCTTTAAAGCCTATGAAGCGGCCCTGCAGCAACTCATGGAGCAGAAACTGGAACAATCCAGCCAGCTGCTGGACTGGTTCAACCGTTCCCTGCAGCAACTGCATCCAGGACGACAATTGCAAAGAAACGTCCAACATCTCGGCGAATTGGAAAAACGCCTGCTCAATGCCTGGCAAAAGGGATTTAATCACCGCACACATCAATTTGAGATTATTCAGACCCGCCTGAACAGCTGTCAGCCTGCCGATACTCTTTTAAAATACAAGCAACAATTAAACTATTTACAGCATCAGTTAACGACCGGCATTCAGTCCAGGCTGGAATATTGCAGGCAGCAGTTATCCGCTAATGTGCAGACGTTACAAACCGTCAGCCCGTTAGCCACCCTGGAACGCGGCTACTCGATTACCCGACAAGCTGATGACAATGGCATTATCAAGTCAGCCGCTGACATAAAAACCGGCGATCTGATTGAAACGCTGCTTGCAGATGGCCGCATCAAAAGCCAGGTGCTGGAAATCTCTGAAAAGCCCCCGCTGCCCGCCAAACTTTCTGATTAATCCACGCTACTTGACCCGCACCTAAAAAATAAGCGATTATGCATTAAAGTCAGTGACCATTCAGTCTGAACAATTAAACTACACTTATTTAAATATCAGTTGGTTACCGAAGAAGTAAATGTAACAAAGAGGTTACATTCAAGCCTGCATGGATGTGTACGACATCTTCTGGAACAAATAACTGATATTTAAACACTAATGCTACAAAAATCATTCCCTGTTGAAAACCATGCTTAAAATACTGCTGCTGTTATTATTCTGCTCAAGCGCCTGGGCAGCCAGCCTGCCACAAGCCCTGCCGGTTCCCGGAGGCATCATCGAAATTCCGCTGACAGAATCAGAACACCCGCCCAAAGTTTATTACTATGACCGCCGCGTATTGGTAACCCGTCAAGGCGATGGCTGGCTTGCCATTGTCGGTATTCCGCTATCGGCCAAGCCCGGTACGGATAAGATTCATGTGGTCGAAGCCGACAGGCAATATGATATAAGCTTTCAGATTGCCAATAAGGACTATCCAGAACAGCGCCTGATTATCAAGAAAAAGCGTATGGTCACCGGGTTCACCAAAGAGGATCTGGCCAAAATCAAGGCGGATAAAATCGAAATGGCCAAAGCCAAAGCCGTTTGGAGCGAAGCTCCCGCCGCACTGGATTTTTTGACACCCGTTGATGGTCGCTTGAGCAGTCGTTTCGGCTTAAAAAGGTTTTTTAATGACATTCCCAAACGGCCGCATAACGGCCTGGACATTGCCGCGCCGACCGGCACGCCGATACTGGCGCCCACCACCGCCAAAGTCATCAACACCGGCCATTATTATTTTAATGGCAATACGGTGTTTTTGGATCATGGTCAGGGGTTGTTGAGCGCCTATCTGCATATGAATAAAATCTCGGTCAAGCCCGGCGATATTGTTGAACAGGGACAGCAAATCGGCACCGTAGGCTCAACCGGGCGCGTCACCGGTCCGCATTTACATTGGATTGTTTATTTAAATAAAACCCCGGTTGATCCGGCCTTGTTTATCGCCGATGATATTGCCCGCCTGGATGCCAGAAATAAAAACAGATAGCCATAACCCTTGCCACTCTGCCGGACAAAGTCATTCTCTTTTGGATATAATAGAATATATTGACAACTACTATTGTTATCCGGCTACAGGTGAAAGAATGCCAAGCATCCCGCTTATAAACAGCGGTTTTTTACCTGTTCCGCGACATTATTTGGAATATTGTGCCTAGCTTTCAATCCGTTTTAAAGACCACATTCAAGTGGCTCTTCGTTGTATTTTGTATTATCACACTGATTGCCGCCTATTTTGGCTGGCGCTTTATTGAAAAAATCAATGCCGACCTGCCAGATATCAAACAACTGGAAAATGTTCAATACCAGATTCCGCTGAATGTCTATAGCAAAGAAGGTTTGTTAATTGCCCGCTTCGGAGAAAAGAAACGGATTCCGGTTGAAATTAACGAAGTGCCTGAGCAACTAAAAAACGCTTTTATCGCCTCGGAAGACGACCGTTTTTATGAGCATCCCGGCGTTGATTACCAAGGCCTTCTGCGCGCCGCCCTGCAGTTAGCGTTAACAGGCAAAAAGAAACAAGGTGGCAGCACCATTACCATGCAGGTAACACGAAATTTTCTGCTGAGCCGGGAAAAAACCTATATTCGAAAGTTAAAAGAAATCCTGCTCGCCTTAAAAATTGAACAAAGCTATTCCAAAGATAAAATTCTGGAACTTTATCTGAACAAGATTTATTTAGGCCACAGGGCTTATGGTATTGCCGCCGCGGCACAAACCTATTACGGTAAAACCCTCAGTGAACTGAATCTGGCACAAACTGCCATGATTGCAGGGCTTCCCAAAGCGCCTTCGGCCTATAACCCGGTCACCAACCCGACACGCGCCCTGCAAAGAAGAAACTATGTCCTGGGCCGCATGCTGAAACTCGGATACATTACTCAACAGCAATATGATGATGCCAAACAACAGCCGGTTACAGCCTCTTTAGCTTCACAAACCAAAACCATCGAGCTGTCAGCTCCCTATGTGGCTGAAATGGTGCGCCAGAAAATCTACCAGCAATATGGCGAACAGGCTTACAGTATGGGTTTAAGTGTTTACACCAGTATTACCGCACCCCTACAAACCGCAGCCACACGCGCCTTACGTCACGGCCTGCATGCCTATGATGAACGCCATGGCTACCGAAGCCTGCCTCATCAAAATATCGGTGATAGCAGCAGCTTTCCGGCCAATCCTGTCGGCGACACGCAACAAGCAAAAATAACCGCCCTGACGGAGAAAACGGCAACCGCTCAACTCAGTGACGGCACAATCATTGAAATCCCCTGGCAAAATATCAAATGGGCACGAACATTCAAATCCCGTTTTTATCTGGGACCTGAATTAAAATCGACTGCCGATATTTTTGCCATCAACGACCTGATTAGAGTCAGGCAATTACCAAATCAAAGCTGGGCGCTGGCACAGATTCCCGAGGCACAAGCGGCTTTTGTTTCGCTCAATCCGACTGATGGTGCTATTTTAGCTTTGTCAGGCGGTTATGATTTCTTTCATAATAAATTCAATCATGCCACCCAGTCAAAAAGACAACCCGGTTCCGGCTTTAAACCGATTATTTATACAACCGCTTTAGAACATGGCTATACCGCGGCCAGTATCATCAATGATGCACCGATTATCGTGGAAACCGCTACCGATTCCGACTGGCGTCCGGAAAATTACAGCAAGAAATTTTATGGCCCGACCTCACTCAGAACCGGTCTGAGAAAATCCAGAAACCTGATTTCTATTCGCCTGCTAAAGTCGCTGGGTATTGATGAAGTCACGCGAACCGCCCTGCGCTTTGGCTTTGACAAAGAACAAATTCCCAACAGCCTGTCATTAGCCCTGGGTAGCGGTTATGCCACGCCTCTGCAAATGGCCAGGCTCTACGCCACATTTGCCAACAGCGGTTATTTAATCGAGCCTTATTTTATCGATCGTATTGAAGATTATCATGGCAAAGTACTGTATCAGGCCGAACCTGCGATAGCCTGCAACGCCTGTACCGAAAAAACCGCCCCGAGAATTATCTCCCCGCAGATTAGTTTTTTGATGAACAGTCTGCTCAGAGACGTGGTCAAACGAGGCACCGCAACCCGGGCAAAAGTGTTAAACCGTAGCGACCTGGCCGGTAAAACAGGAACTACCAATGACCAGCGCGATGCCTGGTTCAATGGTTTTACACCGGATATAGTCGCCACCGCCTGGCTGGGACTGGATGACTCAAAACCTCTGGGACGGGCTGAAGTAGGAGGCCGCGCAGCATTGCCCATATGGATTGAATTCATGAAAACCGCGTTAAAAGACAAACCTGAAAGAGAGCTCGTCCGACCATACGGCATCAGACAGGTTTATATCGACCCCAAAACAGGACTACTGGCTAACCCGGGCTCATCGGGTATCTGGGAATTCTTCAGAGAACAATATGCTCC
>CAYLNS010000004.1:2197-15263 GCA_964385115.1 uncultured Methylomarinum sp. | reverse complement strand
TGGCTAACCCGGGCTCATCGGGTATCTGGGAATTCTTCAGAGAACAATATGCTCCGCGTAGCTATGCAACGTCAGAATCTATTGACAACATGGGCAGTGACAGCGAAATTGATGAATTGTTTTAACCCAGCTTGCCGGCAATAACTTGTAGCACATAACGCTACAATGCCAAAGCCGGGTTAAGATGCGGCTCTGAACTTTGGTAACAGGTCTCTGGTTATTTGAGCGCCCGGTATCTTTTTCCCACGGAGACCGTGGGAGAAAGATACGAGATATGAGGAACCGGACTGCTTATTTTTTACGCGCTTCTGCCGGAATATACTGTCTTTTATCGTAACCGGTATAAATCTGCCGTGGACGGCCTATACGGTGTGTAGGCTCAGACATCATTTCCAGCCAATGCGAAACCCAGCCGGCTGTTCGTGCGATGACAAACATAACGGTAAACATCTCTTCTGGAATTTTTAACGCCTTGTAAATAATGCCTGAGTAAAAATCGACATTTGGATATAGCTTTTTCTCGATGAAATACTCATCTTTCAAAGCATATTCTTCCAGCGCCATTGCCAATTCAAATAAAGGATCGTCAACAGCATATTTTTCTAATACTTCATGACAAACTTCACGCACGATGGTCGCTCTGGGATCAAAGTTTTTATAAACCCTGTGTCCAAAACCCATCAGGCGAAAAGAGTCATTTTTATCTTTGGCCCGGGCAATAAACTCGGGAATCCGGTCTACAGTGCCGATTTCGGCCAGCATACTTAACACCGCTTCATTGGCGCCGCCATGCGCCGGGCCCCATAAAGCGGAAATACCTGCTGCAATACAGGCATAGGGATTGGCTCCGGTACTGCTTGCCAGACGAACCGTGGAGGTACTGGCATTCTGCTCATGATCGGCATGCAGAATAAATAAAATATTCAGCGCTTTGACAGCAACCGGATCAATATAATTTTCTTTATCGACAAACTTCTGTGATGGCAGTGAAAACATCATATTCAAAAAGTTTTCACAATACCCCAAATCCACTCTGGGATACACAAAAGGCCAACCTACAGAATGGCGATAACAGGCCGCCGCTATCGTAGGCACTTTTGCCACCATCCGCATGGCGGATATACGCCTGTGCTCGGGATCATTCATGTCCAGCTCACTATGATAAAAAGCCGATAACGACCCCATCACTCCGACCATCATGGCCATCGGATGTGCATCATAATGAAAACCGTCAAAGAAACTCCGCAACGCCTCATGCAGCATGGCATGATGATTGATTTCATCGGTAAAGGCAACAAGCTCATCTTCCGTGGGTAATTCGCCATTCATCAGCAAATAAACCACTTCCAGAAATGAACTTTGTTGAGCCAGTTGCTCTATGGGATATCCCCGATACAGCAGCACACCTTTTTCACCATCAATATAGGTGATAGCACTCTTACAACTGGCCGTGGACATAAATCCAGGGTCAAAAGTGAAAACACCTAATTTGGCATACAGCGATCCAATATCAATTGCCGGCACACCCTGAGTCCCTCTTACCAGAGGAAAATCTGCTTTTTGGTCAGATGAATCAAGGATAATCGAAGCTTTTTCTTGATCTTGCGACATAGAAGGATCTCTCGGTTACAGGAGTAAAGCGACAACAGGCGTATAAATAACGACCAGGCTTATTTTCCGAATTTTTTACGGAATTTGTCTACACGACCCGCAGTATCGACTACCCGCTGTTTACCCGTATAAAAAGGGTGACAGGCGGAGCAAACTTCAATATGAAGATCTTTACACAGAACCGAACCGGTCTGAAAAGTGTTTCCACAACCACAAGTGACTGTAATTTGTTTATATTCTGGATGAATTTCTGGTTTCATAGCACTCACAACACCCAATACGGGTTACATACTTAATAGAGAACTGCGTATAATACGATTTCCTAAACAAAATCGCAACTATATAAATCACATGCGCATTATTACTCTGAACGCCAACGGCATTCGTGCGGCAGAACGTAAAGGTTTTTTTTCCTGGCTGGAGCAGCAAAATGCCGACGTAGTCTGCATACAGGAAACCAAAGCACAGGAACATCAGCTCAGCGCACCGGTGTTTTGCCCTCAAGGTTATCATTGTTATTATCATGACGCCATAAAAAAAGGCTATAGCGGGGTCGCCATCTATTGTCGAAAAAAACCCGACCAGGTTATTAAAGGCATAGGCTGGGAAGATGTCGACGCCGAAGGTCGCTTCATTGAGGCTCAATTTGGCAAACTTAGCGTTATCTCGCTGTACCTGCCTTCTGGCTCGTCCAGCGAAGAACGACAGGCAATAAAATTCAAGTTTCTTGATCGATTCATGCCCTGGCTGGAACAAGCCAGCAACAACGGCCGGGATTATATTATTTGCGGGGACTGGAATATTGCCCACAAGGAAATCGACCTGAAAAACTGGAAAGCCAATCAGAAAAATTCCGGTTTTTTACCGGAAGAGCGCGCCTGGATGGATCAACTATTCGCCGATAACAAATGGTTCGACGCCTTCAGGCTCGTTAATTCCGAAGCGGAGCAATATACCTGGTGGTCTAATCGGGGACAGGCCTGGGCTAAAAATGTCGGGTGGAGAATTGATTACCAGATTATCAGCGCCAGCCTGAAAGACAAGGTTCGCTCTGCCTACATCTACAAAGACCAGCGCTTTTCTGA
The DNA here is from genome assembly GCA_964385115.1 of uncultured Methylomarinum sp. GTDB lineage: Bacteria > Pseudomonadota > Gammaproteobacteria > Methylococcales > Methylomonadaceae > Methylomarinum. Next base: position 12,567 of record CAYLNS010000004.1, on the reverse strand, counting down.
CCATGCGCCGCTGATTATGGATTATGACTATCCTTTTTAAGATAACTCAAAACAATTACCCCGGCTCTGGCGACCGGCGCTGCTGATACATCAAGATTAGCACCAACAGGATTGCCGGCAGGCCGATGAGTGATGCATAGACAAAAAACCAGGAATAACCAAAGCGCTCGACGATTTCTCCCGAGAAGCCGCCCAACAGTTTGGCCGGAAGCGTCATCAAAGAACTGAACAAAGCATACTGGGTGGCGGTATAGGCCGTATTGGTTAAACTGGACAAATACGCAATAAACACGGATGTTGCTATTCCCCCGCTCAGATTATCGGCACTGATTACAAATGCCAGCAACATCAAATCAGGTTCTTTATTCGCCAGAAAAGCAAATAGCAGATTTGTCAGCGACACCATCACCGCACCCAGCAATAACGGTCGCATGATACGATAACGTAACACCAAGACACCGCCCAACGAAGCACCCAGGATGGTCATAAAAAAACCAAAAATCTTACTGATTTCAGCTATTTCCTTTTTGCTAAACCCCAAATCCAGATAAAAAGGATTCGCCATGACGCCCATGGTGATATCACTCAATTTATAAATGGCAATCAACAGCAGAATCAACAAGCCCTGCTTGCCATTTCGACTGAAAAACTCTACAAACGGGGCAATCACCGCATCACTGACACCCGCCACCAGGCGAGCCCACCAACTCCGTAATCTCTTAACACCCAGAACTTCTTCAACCTTCGCTTCGGCCTGTATGGCCACTTTATTAATTGCATGTCGCGGCTCTTTGATTAGCAAGGTTGTAATAATACCCACCCCCATTACCGCAGCCATCACCTGATAGGCCATTTTCCAGCCGCTAAAATCAGCAATATAAAATGCACCGGCCCCGGCAACCAGCAGAGCTACCCGATAGCCAAACACATAAGCAGCGGCCATTGCCCCTTGATATTCTGTGATGGCTGCTTCTATCCGATAGGCATCCACAACAATGTCCTGGGTGGCCGAACAAAAAGCAACCCCGACTGCCAGCAAAGCAATAAGCTGTAATTGTTGATGAGGGTCCGCGCCCGCCATGCCAAACAAGCCCAGCGCAATACCCAGCTGCGCCAGCAGCATCCAGCTTCGTCTTTTTCCCAGCCAGCGGGTCAATCCGGGCAACGGCAGCCTGTCTATAACCGGCGCCCAGAATACTTTGATGGAATAGGTCACTCCCACCCAGCTGAAATAACCGATAACGGATAGCGCCACGCCCTCATCTCTGAGCCAGGCTGAAAGAGTGGAAAAAACCAGTAGAAAAGGCAGACCCGCCGAAAACCCCAAGAAAATCATACTTAACACACAGGGTTTTGTGTATATGGCAAATGCGTCAGCCCAACTGCTCTTGTTATTGGTTTCCACCCGAACTCTCCGAAAAATAAATATACTTATGCCTATCCTGCTATAAATCCAGCACCTCGCCCTAAAGGACAAGGTTTTCTTTAGGAAAATGGTGCACCTTTGCATCCTCGCCATTAATGGCGAGGTATCATAGAGGTGCTGGATAAAGCTTACATGAACGACATGAAATGGCATCTCTGTATTAAATCCATTACCCCATTAACCTTTTATTAACAGGCAAAAAAAAGCGGAACACTTCAAAGGAAATGTTCCGCTCTGCAGACAGAAAACTTACCTGTTAACCATTAACCAGATAATGAGCAAAAATACTGGCCGCATAACCGGCAGCAATCGCCGGCGTCCATTTCAGGTGGCTGAAAAAAGTGTATTTGTGGTTAGACTGTCCCATCAGCGCAACACCCGCTGCTGAACCAACAGACAACATGGAACCACCCACACCCGCAGTCAGAGTAACCAGTAACCACTGATATAAATCCATATCCAGATTCATGCTCAATACTGCGAACATAACCGGAATATTATCCACAATTGCCGACAAAATACCGACCAGAATATTAGCTCCGGTCTGCCCTAAGCCATCGTACATGGCGCCTGATAACAATTCCAGATAACCGATATAACCTAAACCGCCAACCGCAAAGACCACACCGAAAAAGAAGAACAAAGTATCCCATTCGGCATCTCTGACTTTATTGAAAATATCAAATTTGCCACCTTCCTGAGAACCATACAGCACATTTATGCGATAGCCATAAATCATTAAAATGGACAACCCAACCATCATGCCCATAAACGGCGGTAAATGCAGAACCTGTTTAAAACTCACCGCGATACAAATAGTCAGTGCAAACAAGACACAAACGATTACACCCCCCGGCTTGATTTGAACCGCTTCCTCATTTGTTTCTTCAGGATATTCATCTGGCACTGCCATATACATGATGACAGCCGGTACTAGATAGTTAACCGCTGAAGGGATAAACAGTTTGAAAAAATCAAAGAATTCGGCATAGCCCGCCTGCCAGACCATCAGTGTTGTGATATCTCCGAACGGACTGAAGGCACCACCGGCGTTAGCCGCCACGACCAAATTGACGAAGCCGATGGAAACAAACTTTTCATTATTTCCGCCAACAGCCAATACCACTGCTCCGACCAGTAAAGCAGAGGTCAGGTTATCAGCGACGGCCGACAGAAAAAAGGTAATTATTCCGGTAATCCAGAATAATTTTCTGTATCCAAACCCCTTTCTGACCATCCAGGAACGCAACGCCTCGAAGACATTTCGCTCGGCCATGGCGTTGATATAAGTCATGGCAACCAGCAAAAACAGCATCAATTCAGCATATTCTTTCAGGTTAAACTCAAAAGCCTTGTGCAAGTCTTCCGTGGATACACCTGCTTCACTTGCCAGAATAGCCGCATGTGCCCAGATAATACCGGCAACCAGAATGACCGGTTTGGACTTGCGCAATCCGGTAAATTCCTCGGCCATCACAAAGCCGTATGCAATGATAAAAATCAGAACGGTATAAATACCCCGTTCTGTACCCGTTAAACCCAGATTGGCAAAATCCTCAGCGAAAGCCATTTGCGGAACAAACAGCAACGCAGCCAGAACTAACAATAAGCGCACCAAACACCCCCTATACCTTCGTAAATTTTTTATAGTCAGCCTTGCCAGCACCGAAAAAATGCATAACAAGGCAAAGATTAATCAACCGTTTATATTATCATCATCCATTTATCTTTGTCATTTAATCAATCACGGTATATGATGACCGTTTGTGTAAAATGACCTGCATGACTCAATGTATCAGTATAGCAACATAGACCAAACAATTGTAAATGAACGAGCTGCTCAGTATCGAAATCAGACTGAGCGCTATTTAAAAGGTGAAATTGGTGAGGATGAATTCCGCGCATTACGCCTGATGAACGGGCTTTATATCCAGACTCACGCACCTATGCTCCGCGTGGCCGTACCTTATGGTTTACTGTCATCAAAGCAGTTGCGGAAGCTGGCTGAGATTGCCCGTAAATACGACAAAGGCTACTGCCATATTTCCACCCGCCAGAATGTTCAGTTTAACTGGCCAGAACTGGAAAAAGTGCCTGATATTCTGGAAGAACTGGCCAGCGTGCAGATGCACGCCATTCAAACCAGCGGTAACTGTCTGAGAAACACCACCACCGACCATCTTGCGGGTGCCTGCCCTGATGAACTGGAAGACCCCCGCCCCTGGTGTGAAATCATCCGTCAATGGACGACATTGCACCCCGAATTTGCCTACCTGCCGCGTAAATTTAAAATTGCTGTCAGCAGTTCAACTACTGACCGGGCAGCCACGCAGTTACACGATATCGGTGTTCATATTGTCAAAAATGAACAGGGAGAAACAGGATTCAGAATCCTGGTTGGCGGCGGACTAGGTCGCACCCCGGTCATTGGCAAGGAAATAAAACCTTTTCTCGAGAAAAAACACTTGCTGTCCTATCTGGAAGCGATACTGCGCGTCTATAATCTGCATGGCAGACGTGATAATAAATACAAAGCCCGCATAAAAATACTGGTCAAGGAAACCGGTATTGACACCATCCGCGAGCAGGTTGAGAAAGAATGGATGCAGATTCGTGATGACATGGTGTTAAGCGAAGAACGTATCCAGTCTGTTCAGGCTTTTTTCCAACCACCGGCTTATCAGGCAGATGCCGCTCAAGACACCCGCTTTAGCACTTATTGTGACCAGAACCCGGCCTTCGCCACATGGGTAAAACACAATACGACTGAACATAAAATCCCGGGCTATCGCAATGTTTTTGTCTCCTTAAAAGCACCAGACTCACCTCCCGGCGATATTACCGCAGAACAACTGGATGCGATTGCCGATCTTGCTGACCGCTACAGTTTTGGTGAGGTTCGCAACACCCATCGTCAAAACATGGTGCTGGCGGATGTTAAACAGGCAGACCTGTATGAACTCTGGCAAAAACTGGACAGATTGAATCTGGCCACCCCCAATATTGGCACGGCAACCGATATGATCTGCTGCCCGGGACTCGATTTTTGTTCACTGGCCAATGCTGGCTCTATTGGCATCGCTAGAGAAATCAATGAAGCCCTGGATGACATGGATTATCTTCATGACATTGGTGATATTAAAATCAATATGTCGGGCTGTATGAATGGCTGCGCCCATCAAAGTGTCGGTCATATCGGCATTCTGGGTGTCGATAAAAAAGGCGTAGAGTGGTATCAAATCACGCTGGGCGGCTCATCAGAAAACGATGCCGCCATCGGTGAACGCCTGGGCCCTGCTGTTGCCAAAAACGAAATCACCCCGGCAATCACCAAAATTCTGGAAGTGTATCTTGAACAGCGGCAGAACGAAGATGAGACCTTTCTGCAAACAGTCCAACGAATTGGCATCAACCCATTTAAAGAACGAGTCTATGCAAATCATTAAAGATAAACAAATAATTGATAACACCTGGACTTTTGTCGATGATGAAAGCGAGTTGATTGATGGAGATATAGTCATCACCTTACCACGCTGGATAAAAGACCGGGACACGTTGCTGTCCCGAACAGATAGACTGGGTATTCATCTTGAACCGGCTGATAATACTGCGGATATAGCTGACGACCTGAATCACTTTGAATTAATAGAAGTGAATTTTCCCGTCTTTACCGATGGCCGGGCTTTTTCGCATGCCAGACTGCTTAGAGACCGTTATCATTATCAAGGTGAAATCAGAGCCACCGGCAACTTTATGGTTGATCAGATTTTTTATCTGACCAAAGTCGGCGTCAATGCTTTTGAATTGAATGATGAATCATTACTGCCATTAGCCCTGGCGGTTATGGATGATTTTTCTGCCGATTATCGACAAGTGCTGTTTGCCCATTAAAATAAACGGTCGCAACAAAAAAAGGGCGGGGCAAAACCCCGCCTTTTTTGTCCTGGATTTATTCTTATAACTCACGCCCAAACAGGGAATGAATACCCTGCCTACAACACTCGTCATGGATTCCCACGGAGACCACCACCGCCATTAAGTTAGTGGTAGAGTCCCGACAAACATTGAAAATGTTGGGTTTCGTTCCTCAACCCAACCTACATTTTGTCTTAACTTAACGGTAATAATGGGGTCCGTGAGAACCAAAGCCGGCCTTAGTTTTGAAGTTTTAAAATAGTCAAACCTTTCAACAACGTTAAGGCTTCATGCAACGGATAATCTCTGACATTTAACTTTTCAGCCTCTTTTCCGTCTTTCTTATCGGCAGACTTATCACCCTTCTTGGTTCCATTTTCAAGATGATGCGATAGATTAGCTTCCTTAATTGGCTCAAATTTAGATGCTTCCAGCGCTTCCAGCTTGACCCTCGGCAATGCCACATCCGGCTCAATACCTTCTGCCTGTATGGAACGCCCCGATGGCGTGTAATAACGAGCTGTGGTTAATTTAACCGCACCCCCGTTACTGGTCGGCAAAATAGTCTGCACTGAACCTTTACCAAACGACTTCTCACCCATGATAATGGCGCGATGGTGATCCTGCAAAGCACCGGCTACAATCTCGGATGCCGACGCCGAACCTGCATTGATTAACACAACTATTGGCGCTCCGCTTAATACATCATCCGGCTCGGCCTTAAAACTCATTTCTGAATTTTTAATCCGGCCTTTGGTATATACAATCAACCCCTTAGTCAGGAAAGCGTCACTGACATCGACAGCTGCATTAAGCACACCCCCCGGATTATTCCGTAAATCCAGAACCAGCCCCTTTAACGCGCCTTTATTTTCCTTTTCAAGCTCGGCAATTGATTCCAGCAGGTTTTTACCTGTTCTGGACTGAAAACTGCTGATTCTGACATAGCCAAAGCCTTTTTCCAGCAATTTATTTTTAACACTCTTCACCTTGATAATTGCCCGGGTAATGGTAATTTTAAGCGGCGCCGGCTCTCCTTCCCGAATAACCGTCAAGACAATATCGCTACCCGGCTTACCGCGCATGATTTTAACCGCTTCGGTCAGTGTCATGCCTTTAACCGGCTTTTCATCCAGGCGGACGATTAAATCACCCGCTTTAATGCCCGCTCTTTTGGCCGGCGTATCATCAATCGGGGAGACGACTTTGACAAAACCATTTTCCATCGTCACCTCAATACCCAGGCCGCCAAACTGTCCGGTGGTCCCTTCTTTTAATTCTTTGAACTGCTCCTTATCCAGATAGCTGGAATGGGGATCCAGCCCTGTCAACATGCCCTTGATAGCCCCTTCCAGCAATTTCTTATCCGTCACCGGCTCAACATAATCCCTTTTAATACGGCCGAACACTTCTGTAAAAGTTCTTAATTCATCAAACGGCAGTGCCTGAACTTCAGCAGGTGGAGTATTGACTTCTTCCTTGTCTGCAAAAACACTACTACAGGTACTGATAAAGACACCAAGCAGAAAGCTCAGCGTGACGATTAGAATATTCTGTTTTTTTAGCATGTACTTAAAACTCCATAGACCTGGTGAAATTCATGATTGATAACTGATTTGTAACTATTCCGTCTAAATAACTTAAGCAAACATTAAACAAGACGAATAATTACTAATAATTTTTTACTCATTGCTTGATTATCGGGTTTTTCCATGCCGTAACTTCCGGCACCATAATTGCGGATTAAGCGGCCTGCCTTTCCTTCTAATTCCAAAATACAAAGCAGACTGGGAGCGGCCACCACTGTTACCGACTGAAGCAATCACATCGCCTGCCTCTACCCAGTCCCCTTCTGTTTTGTATAAACTCTGGTTAAAGGCATAAAGCGTCATATAACCTTTACCATGATCAATAATAGTCAACAAGCCGTAGCCACGCAACCAGTCCGCATAAACAATCCGCCCGCGGGTCACGGCATGGATATCGGCACCTTCCCGCGCACTGATCAACACCCCATCCCAACGGCTTTCCGCCCGGGGACTGTTAAACTTTTTTATAATCTTCCCGCTTAACGGCCAGGGCAGACGACCTTTAAGTTGCGCAAAAGGCTTGCCCGGCCCCTCCTGAAAAGGAAAATCCTCGCCACGTCTTTGCAAAGATTCTATCAATTGCTTCAGCTTGCTCTCATTCCGTTTGAGCTGAAGTAATTCTGCTTTTTTTGAAACAACCTGCTGTTTCAGCTTCTTTAACGTCTGTTTTCTTTCTTTCCTGACACGACTTACTTCAGTTTGTTCCTGTTTAAGCTTTTTTAAAGCCGCTTCAAGAACCTCTTTTTTACTTTGTTGTTCCTTTTCCAGCCGCTGAACCTGCTCAAGCTGACTATTGATTTTTTTCAGCTTTTTAACCCGGTTCTTATTCAGATAATCATAATAAACCAGAATCCGGCTGCTCAATACAGGGTCCTGCTGATTCAGAATGACTTTTATCCGCTCATGCCCTCCCATGGCATGGGCAGCCTTGATTAAACTTTCCAGCTCGTCTTTTTCACGATTAATATTCTGCTGAATCTGAATAATTTTTTTGGACAGCTTGCCTAACTCTTTTTTATGGGCCTTGATTTGTCCTTCCAATTCACGAATTTTTTTAATCAGTTGTCCGTACTGTTTATCCTGTTGCTTTAAAAGCCTGATTAACTGGTCGCGTTGCTGATAAAGTCTTTTAACTTCTGCATCAGTCTGCTTTATTTCAGCTTGTAAATCATGCAGCGCTTTCTTCTTGGTCGCCACATCATCAGCCGCCACGCTCTCAAAACAGGCGACAAACAAACAAACGGGTAAAAAACCAAATCGTTTTTTACCCGTTATCGCTGCATTTTTATATCGCCTAAGCATTAACGAGCGAGCGCCCGGTCATTTCTTCAGGTTGCTCCACGCCCAGAATAGCCAGCATACTCGGTGCCAGATCAGCCAGGCTGCCATTTTCAGCCAACGCACCCGAGCCGCCAAAATGAACCAACGGCACTTTATTAGTGGTATGTGCAGTATGAGCCTGGCCGGTTGCATCATCAGTCATCTGCTCAATATTGCCATGATCTGCTGTTAACAGCATCTGCCCGCCCACTTCAGAAAGTGCCTGGGTGATTTGCTGCAAGGATGCATCCACGGTTTCCACCGCCTTGACTGCCGCCTCAAGATTACCGGTATGGCCAACCATATCACAATTGGCATAATTACAGATTATCACATCAAATTTGCCACCTTTAATCGCCTTCACCAAATGCTCAGTCACTTCCGGCGCACTCATTTCAGGCTGCATGTCATAGGTTTTGACTTTGGGTGATGGCACCAGTATCCGTTCTTCACCAGGAAATGGCTGATCCCGCCCGCCATTCAGAAAAAAAGTGACATGTGCGTATTTTTCGGTTTCTGCCAGTCGCAATTGAGTCATCCCCAAATTGGACAAGACCTCGCCAATACCGTTTTTTACATCTATCGGCGGAAAAGCGACAGGATAAGTAAAGTCCTGATGATATTCCGTCAAGGTTGCATAATAACCACGATGCGGCTCACATTGCCGGTCAAATTCTTTAAAATCGACTTCCGTCAAAGCCCTGGAAATTTCTCTTGCTCTGTCAGCTCTGAAATTCATAAACACAACCGAATCTTCAGGCTCAATCACAACACCCTCGCCATTTTCATCCAGTATTGCAGAAGGCAGAACAAATTCATCGGTCTCACCCCGCTGATAGGCCGCATCCAAAGCCTCCTGAGCCGAAGAATATTTATAGTCGGTCTCGCCACGGGTCAATAACTTATGAGCCGCTTCGACACGCTCCCAGCGATTATCTCTATCCATGACATAAAACCGGCCAATCAGTGTAGCAATACGCCCTGTGCCCAGTTGTGCAAACTTTTCCTCAACACACTTGATGGATTCTGCGGCGCTTTTAGGCGGCACATCCCGTCCGTCCAGAAAGGCATGTAGATAAATCTTTTTCAACCCTCTTTTCGCGGCCAACTCCATCATCGCCTTGATTTGCGCCTCATGACTATGCACGCCGCCGGGTGACAACAGCCCCATGATATGTAATGCCTTGTCTTTCTTTTTGGCCTGGTCGACCGCCTCACACAGCACTTCATTTTCAAAAAAACTGCCGTCAAGAATCGCCTGGTTCACTCGTGAAAGTTCCTGCCTAAGCAACCGGCCCGCACCAATATGCAGATGACCCACCTCCGAATTTCCCATCTGCTCACCCGGCAGTCCCACAACCTCACCGGAACAATCAATCAAGGTCGTTGGCTGAGTTTTCTGTAATTCATCCCAGCAAGGGGTATTTGCCATAGCGATGGCATTATCTTTTTTCTTCTCGCTATAACCAAAGCCATCCAAAATCAACAATAAAAGCGGTTTAGGTCTGTTAGACATTATCAATAAACTCCAAAATCAAAAGCCGATAAGGCTTATTCAAAAAACAAACGGCGCTCCTATCCTTCAAAGATTACGAGCAACTACAAAAAACCTGGGTTCATCCCGTTTTCATAACAACTTTATCCCATATCAAGACAATGTATGAATAACAGTATATAATGGAATGTTAATCTGTATAGATTAAAGCTCTTTTGTAACTGACACTATTATAGCAATACAGAAACACCTGCGTGGATTTCTCTAAAAACACGCTACTTTTTTAAAAAACAGGAATTTTTTATGGAAGAACCATTAGACGACCCGATTCTTTACAACGACGCTGATATCAACCGCGCGGCCCGCTGTCTGAAAGCCATGTCACATCCATTACGCTTGAAAATACTGTGCGTTCTGGGCAGCCAGAAAATCAGTGTGCAGCAAATCGTAGAACACGTTGGCACCAGCCAGAGCAATATCTCCCAACATCTGGCCATTCTCAGAGAAAAAGATATTTTAGGCTGTGAAAAACAGGCAAACCGCGTTTACTATTATATAGATGATGAGCGCATGCTACAGCTTATCCGCATGATGCGGGAAGTCTTTTGCACAAGCTGCTGATTAG
>CAYLNS010000004.1:0-2097 GCA_964385115.1 uncultured Methylomarinum sp. | reverse complement strand
TGATTAGTATGGACTAAAAATCATGCCACTTTACGGTTTTACAGTGCCATAAAAATTTTATGACATATTTTCCAGCATAGCTTACCGCTTATTGATAACAACGTCGGATTAACATTACTGGGCTTTTTCAGTCTTTGTCGTTATACTTTCGCTTATTTTGCAAAGCACTTTGCCTGACAAGGACAAAGATTTTCAACTTTTTATTCTCTTAAATACAGGTTTATGGATCAATATATCGAATTTGCTTCAAACCATTATCTATTGGTTTTAGCGCTGGCTGCCGTATCATTCCTGCTTATTCAGGATTTACTGGAAAGCTCCTTTTCCAGTTTTAAAAAAATCTCACCGATGATTGCCGTCACCAAGATGAACAGTGAAGACACTGTGGTCATTGATGTCAGAGAGCCGCATGAATACATTAAGGGACATATTGAAAATTCCATCAACGTTCCTTTAGGTAAATTTGATGAACAGATAAGCTCACTTGAAAAATACAAAGACAAAACGGTTATTGTCGTCTGTCAAAGTGGAACCCGGTCTGTACCTGCCTGTAAAAGCCTGACCCGCGCCGGCTTTGAAAAGGTCTATAATATTACCGGTGGTATGCAATCCTGGGAGGAAAACAAACTCCCGGTAAAAATCACCAGCAAAAAACCGTAACTTTACTTTTATCTTTCAACATATTAATTAATCATGGCCGAATCAAATCCACAATCTGAAAAACAGTTTTCCATACAAAAGATATATACCAAAGATATCTCTTTTGAAACGCCTAATGCCCCACAGGTATTTACCTCAAAATGGGAGCCCGCCGTTGATTTTAACCTGGGAACCAATGTAGAGCCTCTCGAAGATTCCATGTACGAGGTGACATTAACGGTTACCGTCACCGTTAAAACAGAAGACAAAACAGCCTATCTTGTTGAAGTGGTTCAAGCCGGTATATTTTCTCTAGCAGGCTTTTCAGAAGAAGAAATGGGGCCCATGGTTGGAAGCTTCTGCCCTAACATACTCTTCCCTTACGCCCGTGAAGTGGTTTCTGACCTGGTCACTAAAGGTGGATTTCCGCAGCTGCTTCTGGCACCGGTTAATTTTGATGCGCTTTATCAACAACACTTGCAACAAGCCCAGCAACAGCAATCAGGTTCTGACAAACTGAACTAAAATGCACGGTTCTCTTAGCATTCTAGGCGCCGGATCCTGGGGAACCGCGCTGGCCATTCAGTCCTCCCGGAATGGTTGTAAAACCATTCTCTGGGGACATGACAAGAGTCATATCCAAAATCTTCTGATTCATCATGTCAACCAGCGCTATCTGCCAGAAACCCCTTTTCCAGATAAGCTGACCCCGGTACACGACCTGAAATCAGCCATATTATCCAGCCCGGTGATATTACTTGCAGTGCCCAGTCATGCATTTAAAACCACACTAAAAAATATCCAGCCTTTTCTGACAGCCGAGCATAAAATCGCCTGGGCGACCAAAGGCTTTGATCCTGAACAGGATTGTCTGTTACACCAGACTACCGAACAGATTCTAGGCAAACACATTGAAACGGCCGTTATCTCAGGACCCACCTTTGCCCGAGAGGTCGCCATGGGGCTTCCTACCGCGGTGACCATAGCCTCCCAATCTGAAGATTTTTCCAGTCAATTATCGAAAATATTTCATAATCAACATTTCAGAATTTATACCAGCACCGATATCATTGGCGTTGAAACGGGCGGCGCGGTTAAAAATGTTCTGGCCATTGCCGCTGGAATTGCTGACGGACTGGGCTTTGGCGCAAACACCCGCGCCGCCTTAATTGCCCGTGGTTTAAATGAAATCATGCGACTCGGCTTGACGCTTGGAGGTCAGCCCGATACCTTTATGGGACTGGCCGGCCTGGGCGACCTGGTCCTGACCTGTACCGATGATCAGTCCAGAAACCGCCGCCTGGGATTAGCCCTGGGCAAAGGCCTGAGTAAAGAACAGGCATTACGCGAAATAAACCAGGAAGTTGAAGGAATTTTTGCCGCCCGGGAAGCACGTAAACTGGCGCACAAACTGGATATTGACATGCCAATTACCGAACAGACCTATCAGGTTCTCTA
>CAYLNS010000003.1:41089-42408 GCA_964385115.1 uncultured Methylomarinum sp. | reverse complement strand
TTGCAAGCTGGATGTGGACGGCATTAAACAGCAGATTGAAGGGTTTTGTGCCTGATTAAATATCTCATCTTCCTTACCTGCCAAACGCTTTAGTCTCCTGAGAAAGCGCTGACAAATTATCCCTGCTTTGTCAGCGCCCGCAATTGCATTTTTGCTTTACCTAGCACTTCATAATGTCTCGCCATTTATGGCGGGGATCGAAAAGTGCAATAGAACCTTTTCTTAAGAAACCCTTGTCCTTCAGGACGAGGTGCTGGGTTTACACGTTTTTCACAAAATCAATTTTATATCTTAGCCTTCTTGTAACAGCCTCAAAAGCACACCACATCAGAGTCTTTAACAGCCACTTATTTTGTTAGTTAGCCTCTGTATGCATATCTCCTGACTCAGGTCTGCGCATCTCTGTTTATCATCCAAAACTGTCATTTTTTTGACATCAAACAGACACGGTAATGTCATGTTAGTCACTTATAGTGTAATTGCTAGGCCATTAACCTCACATAGGAGAAAATCTAATGAAAAACACTTATCAAAAAATTGCAGCACTCATGCTGATCGGCATGAGTGCGGGTAGCGCTACGGCAGCCACCAGCTACTATTCTGAAGGACATTTGAGTTTACAGGTCCTGGGAGTTTCCGATACAAACGGAAACTATTACAACTTTGGCTCAATGCCGGGGGATATCAGTTTATCGTATTCAGACAATAGCGATGATATGAACTTCGATACCACTATAACCGGTAATGCTTCAGCTTATTCTGACTCAACCCCATCCTCAAATTCCGGGAAAATTGACCTGTATACCAATATAAGCGGGGATGCATATACACCTTATGCGCTAGCCACTTCAGACTCGACTGCATCAGGCAGTATTGAATTCGAAAACAATTCTTCAACTGTCGATTATACCGTTGATCTGTTATTAAGCTATATCTTTCAGAATGAAGTTGAAACCAACCACCCTGCACCGGCCAACAACCAACTGGCCAAAACATCAATTGATATGAATGTAAGTGGTGACTTCAGTCTGGGACAGGTTTTGGATCTGACAGAAGAAACTGAGTTAGGTTATGCCAATTACAATGCTTCTGCCAAATCAAAAGAAATTCAGTTGAGTTTTTTATTGGCAGCCGGTGAAGTTGAAAATGTTTTTGCAAGCCTTGTCAGCCATGGTGAAAGCGAGTCTATCTCTGCAGTTCCCGTGCCTGCAGCAATATTTTTCTTTGGACCTGCATTACTGACATTAATGGTTCGTAGAAAAAAGTCTGTGTAATGCATGATGTATTTACCGCATTACTTAAACACTATCTATACCTTA
>CAYLNS010000003.1:25051-40989 GCA_964385115.1 uncultured Methylomarinum sp. | reverse complement strand
GCCATGATGACGGGCATGAAATCTAAAGCGGGCGTTATCAGCGTCGGCCAGGCCGTTACCCGTGGAGATTGCTCGACGATGCCGGGTAATGTCTTGACGACTGCCTTAGAACACGCCGAAAAAATTGGTATGTCAACCGGTGTCGTAACCACAGCACGAATCACTCATGCAACCCCTGCGGCAACTTATGCGCATATCTCTGAACGTAATTTTGAAGATGACCGTGATGCCTCAAAGATGGCGAATATCAGTGGCTGTGATGATATTGCCCAGCAACTGGTTGAGTTGAAAGATCGTGTCGGTAATGGTCTTGAAGTGGCTCTGGGTGGTGGACGCAGAAGTTTTATCAAGCGTATCAATGGCGCTGATCCAGAAAACGGTGGTAAGGGTGAGCGTCTGGATGGACGCGACCTGACAGCTGAATGGCTGGCGAACTACCCTAACTCTGCCTATGTCTGGAATAAATCACAGTTTGATAGTGTGGACCCTGCGTCGACAGATCATTTATTAGGTTTGTTTAATATGAGCCATATGGAATATGAAGAAGACCGGGAAAATGATACGGGCGGCGAGCCTTCATTGTCTGAAATGACTGAAAAAGCCATTGGAGTTTTGGAAAAGAACCCCAAAGGTTTTTTCCTGCATGTGGAATCAGGTCGTATCGATCACGCCCATCATGCTGGCAATGCTCATAGAGCCTTAACCGATACCATTGAATTTGCCAATGCGGTTAAAAAAGCTTATGAAATGACAGACCCTAAAGATACACTGATCATCGTTACAGCCGACCATAGCCATGTATTTACCATTGCCGGTTATCCAACACGCGGCAACCCGATTTTAGGCAAAGTGGTTGGTAATGATAGTGCTGGCAATCCAAAAACTACGGCAGCACTTGCTAAGGATGACCTGCCTTATACAACTTTAGGTTACACCAATGGCAGAGGTTTTGCTGATTTACCGGTAGGTGGTGATACCCGTTATGCAGAACCCATTGCTGCTGGCATGAGAACTGATTTAAGCAATGTGGATACTGAAAGCCAGGGATTTCATCAAGAAGCTTTAGTTCCATTAGGCTCAGAAACACATGCGGCAGAAGATGTAGCTATTTATGCCAGCGGCCCAGGTGCAAGCTTGTTCCAGGGAACTGTTGAGCAAAATGTTATTTTTCATGTCATGAATAAAGCCGGACGTTTAAGCAGACGTTCCAGACTGACACCCATTAAGTAAATCACGACAAAATCAATAGAGGGGGAATTATTTTATTCTCCCTCTTTTTTGTTTGTTAAATAGCCATTACTTAGCGTATATATCGATTTAATATCAGTTAATCATCAGAAGACGCCCCGCACTGTTTCTGTAAGCAACGGATATTAAATATTTTTTCATTAACTGCGCTGGGTTGTTACATTAAATACCAAGAGAAATGATTGAGCCTATGAAAACAACCAGACTTTGGCAATGTATTGCCCTGTTATTATGTCTATTCCCCTTGTCCAATGTTTATGCGTTAAATATATCCAGTGTATTCGAAACAACTGAAATACCGACTTCGGATGACCACCACCATGATAATCATGGAACTAAAACAAATAAATGGTATTTTTGGAGAACAGACACTGAAGTTGAGGTCGCTAATGCAGACCGCAGTTTTGGCGAAAAATGGATTAAATCATCCAAAAACAATATTTTTTATCAAGTCTTATATCATGACAAGAAATTCCTGATTAATTTCCAGCCAGTTGACTTGATGTTATTAGGAAAGAAAGAGAATTGGGAAAATCGCTCTGAATTATTTCCACCATCTGTTCTAAAGCAATTAAAAAAACAGGGAACAGACAGCTTTAAACAGTATCAGGTAGTCAACTATGAAGGAACTGTATCTGGAATTGACTATAAAGTTGCTTGGCTACCGGAACTACAGTTACCGTTGCGCGTTGAAAAAACCAGCCCTGAGCTTAAAATAATTACGGAATTATTAGAAATATATCCGCTTGAAAACACGCCTTTTAAACGTGCCAATACAGAACTTTACGAAGATATGGATTACGCGGACATTGGCGATAATGAAAGTCATCCAATTGTGTCCCAACTGCAAAATAACAGCGGCATTGGATATTTCCATCATCATTAATTCAGCCTTGATAAAAAAACACGTCCTGACTCACTTCTGAGTCAGGACGCTATTAATAATCTCGGTCGCTGATTAACAGCCAGATTTAGTCAAATGGGTTTTCCAGAACAATGGTTTCCGATCTGTCAGGCCCGGTAGAAAGAACAGTCACTTTAACGCCTACAAGTGCTTCAAGCCTGTTGATATAATTTCGGGCATTTTCCGGCAAATCTTCCAGCCGGGTAATGCCTCGGGTTGATTCAGACCAACCTGGCATGGTTTCAATAACCGGCTCGCATTCTTCATATTTGTCAGCACCTAAAGGGGCAGTCTCAGTGACTTGTCCATTAATTTTATAGGCTGTACAAATACCAATTTCATCCAGTCCATCCAATACATCCAGTTTAGTCAAGCATATTCCGCTTAAGCTGTTCATCAGCGCGGATTTTCTCATCGAAACCGCATCAAACCAGCCTGTTCGTCTTTTTCTGCCGGTTGTAGCCCCAAATTCATGTCCTTTTACACCGAGGTGCTCCCCATATTCATTATCCAGTTCCGTGGGAAAAGGGCCATTACCCACCCGGGTTGAATAAGCTTTGGTAATTCCCAGTACATAATCAAAGTCCAGTGGCCCGATACCTGTCCCTGTTGATGCACCACCGGCAGTCGTGTTGGAAGAAGTGACGTAAGGATAGGTTCCGTGATCGATATCCAGCAGTGCGCCTTGAGCACCTTCAAAGAGAATATGTTTATCCTGTTTCTGTAAATAATGAATTTCTTCAGCCACATCAGTAAGCATAGGCTTGATTTCCTCACCCAGGCGTAGAGCCGAATCCAGTATTTCCTGATAATCAACTGCTTCAGCCTGATAAAATTCAGTCAGCATAAAGTTGTGATAATCAACCAGCTCTTTCAACCGCTTTGCAAACTCATGGGTATTCAACAAATCGCCAGCACGCAAACCACGTCTTGCAACTTTATCTTCATAGGCCGGCCCAATCCCGCGGCCAGTCGTTCCTATGGCCTTTCCGCCGCGCGCTTTCTCTCGCGCCTGATCAATAGCAATATGAACGGGCAAAATCAAGGCGCAGGCTTCGCTTATCTTCAGGCGGTTTCTGACAGGAATACCGGATTCTTCCAATAAAGTGATTTCTTCCAGCAGGGCTTCCAATGACAAAACAACACCGTTGCCAATCATGCATTGAACATCTTCTCTAAGCACGCCTGAAGGAATAAGATGCAAAATAGTGGTTTTACCCTCTATCACCAAGGTATGTCCTGCATTATGTCCACCCTGAAAGCGCACAACTGCAGCGGTATAATCAGTCAACAGATCGACCAACTTGCCTTTGCCTTCGTCACCCCATTGAGTGCCGATTACTACTACATTTTTTCCCATATCTTTATTTAGTCTAGTGGTTTTACAACCCAGTTTTGATTCTGTTTTTCAAGTATTGCATTACAACCCATTTGTTTGGCGTTTCCGGCTTGCCCAGGTAATTCCTGAATGACGGTCTGGCCTTTTGCTCGAAGGTCTCTGATCATCACATTGAGGTCTGTATCATCATGATAAGGGGAAAAAATAATTTGTTCCTTATCCACTTCCGGTTTTGTTGCCAGTCTGGCCAGTATTTTCAAATCCGCACTAAAGCCCGTAGCAGCCCGTGGCTGTGCAAAAGCTTCACCGATATTATCGTAGCGTCCGCCCCGGGCAATTTCTTTCCCTACTTCAGGAACAAAGGCTGCGTAAACAACACCGGTATGGTAATGAAAACCTCTTAATTCCGCCAAATCAAAATTAACCGGTAACGCAGAAAAATAACGAGTCAGTTTTTCAGCCAATTGCTGTAACTCACTCAAAGCTTGCAAAACAGATTCATCACACCCTTTGAAAACAGCAGCAGCCCTTGAAAATACATCAAGTCCGCCATGAAGTGTAGGCAAGGCTTTAAAAACGTTTTTCTCTGGCTCAGAGAGTGAAAAACCATCCAGCAATTCATCCATTTCCGGTAATGCTTTTCTTTGTAGCACATCAAACAATTCTGCCTCTTGCTGTTGAGACAAACCAGCCTGTTTGCTCAGGCTTTTAAAAATTCCCACATGCCCTAAATCAAGGTGAACATTTTCAATGCCCGACATAGCCAGCATTTCCAGCATCAAGCGAATAATTTCCAGATCGGCCTCCAACCCGGAAAAACCATACAGCTCTGCCCCAATCTGTACCGGACTACGGTTTTTTTCCAGATTATCCCCTAATGTATGCAAGACTGTTCCAACATAGCAAAGGCGTGTTGGCCATTCATGGGGTAAATGATGGCCGGCAATACGTGCGACCTGAGGTGTCATATCCGCTCGAATACCCAATGTTTTACCACTAATCTGGTCCGTCAGTTTAAAGGTATATAAATCAAGATCATGGCCCGAGCCAGTCAACAATGAATCCAGAAAATCAACAATAGGCGGAAACACCAATTGATAACCCCAATTGGAAAAAACATCGAGTAACTTTCTTCTAAGACACTCAAGATGTTTAGCATCATTCGGTAAAACTTCTTCTATTCCCTCAGGTAATAACCAGGAATTCTTTTTTTGCATTTTTTAATTATCCTACTCGCACAAAACGCCCCACGATGTGGAGCGTTTTAAAGGCTTTAATAGATTTAAGCGCGACTATTTCTGTTTCTTAAAATACTTAAAGAAATCAGAATCAGGTTCCAAGACCAGCATGTCGCCATTTTTATCAAAGGTTTTCTTATAAGCTTCCATACTGCGATAGAAATTGAAAAACTCAACATCTTTACCATAAGTTTTAGCGTAAATATCCGCAGCCACCGCTTCACCTTTACCTCGTAAAATCTCAGCATCACGAAAAGCATTAGCCAGAATAATTTCACGTTGCTTGTCAGCATCGGCGCGAATTCGCTCAGCAGCTTCAGCACCTTGAGAACGGAATTCACGCGCTACCCGTTCACGTTCAGCTTCCATTCTTCGATATACCGAAGTGCTGACATCGCTGGGTAAATCAATCCGTTTAACCTGAACATCAACAATATCAATCCCTAATTTATTAGCCAATGTAGAAGTTTTCGCAATTAAAGCTTCTCTGACTTTACTGCGATCGGTTGAAACCAGTTGTTTAATTTTACGTTTACTGAACTCACTCCGAAAAGCATCTTTTATGATTTGATCAAGACGTACATTCGCCTGATTAATATCACCGGCAACCGTTGTATAAAATGTTTTAAGATCGCCGATTTTCCATTTTACGAAAGAGTCGACAATCACATTTTTCTTCTCTGCCGTCAAGAATCGTTCAGGCTTGGCATCCAATGTCAGAATCCGCTTATCAAATTTCTTGACGTTATTGATGAACGGCATTTTAAAATGCAGACCAGGCTTAAAATCAGTCTGGATAATTTCACCCAATCTGAATTTAATAGCTCTTTCTGTTTCCGAAACTGTAAAAACAGACATTGAAACCAGGATAATAATCAGTAATAAAGTCACTAATATTTTATTCATCGGGCCACCCTCCCTCTTGGCTCACGCCCTCGAAAAGTAGGCCGGGAATTGTTGTGTTTCATTTTAACAGGTTGTTGTTGCTTCAGATTTTGTTGATTTAATGTTTTTACTTTGGCTGGTGACCCCATATTTAGTTTATCCAAAGGCAAATACAGCAGATTATTACTGCCTTTTACATCCACCATAATAGTAGGCGTATTACCCAGCATATTTTCCATGGTTTCAATATACATTCTTTGTCGGGTTACCTGAGGGGCCTTTTTATATTCACCTAAAAGCTGGTCAAAACGGCTGACTTCACCCGTGGCTCTGGCAATGACCTTAGCTTTATAACCTTCAGCTTCCTGAACCAAACGAGAGGCTGCGCCTCTGGCCTTTGGCACCACATCATTTGAATAGGCCTCCGCCTCATTAATCAAACGTTGCTTGTCTTCACGCGCCTTAATTGCATCTTCAAAAGCACCTTGAACCTGTTCAGGTGGTTGAGCATCCTGCAGGTTTACGCTAGTGACCAAGATTCCAGCTTTGTAGGAGTCCATAATATTCTGAATCTCTTTTTTGATTTCAGAAACAATCTCACTTCGTCCTTCTGTCAGTACAAAATCCATTGTATTCTGACCAATAACACCACGTTCCACACTTTCAGTCACCTGTTTGAGTGTGGCGGCAGGATTAAAAACATTAAATGCAAAGTCTTTGGCGTCTTTAACCTGATACTGCACAGCCAGTCTGACATCAATGATGTTTTCATCTTTGGTCAGCATTAATGCTTCACGGGGGACAGAGCCCATTCCCTGACGACCACCAGAACGGTATCCTACTTCAATAAACCGTTGCTTTTTTACATCAATGATTTCAACTTGTTCAACAGGCGCCGGGATATGCCAGTTTAAACCGGATTGGGTCGTTTCAATATATTTACCAAAACGGGTAACAACGCCACGTGTCCCTTCATCAACGATATAGAAACCACTTAAACCCCATAAAACAAAGGCGGCAATAATCAAGAAACCAAGACTTTTCCCTGAGGATTCACCATCTGATGAACCTCCTCCACCAAATAATCCACCTAATTTATCTTGTAAAGAACGAATTGCTTCGTCCAGGTCTGGTGGACCTTTCTGATCATCACGACCACTCCAGGGGTCTTTATTGTCGCCACCGGGTTCATTCCAGGCCATACTTAACGCTCCAATTGAACTTGTTAAAATAATTTAGAAAGCAAATTTTAAAAAATGTATTGCGATGTGATTGAAAAAAACAATTTCGCTCACAGGTGCTGTTTTGAATATTTTATCCAAAACATCAAAATCCAGTTAAAATGCTATCCTCAATCCGTGATAAATCAATACGTTGCCATATATACCGAATGAAAGTCACGGATTTAGGGTTATATTCTAACCCAATTTCATGGGATAAATAACCTTAAGTTATCGGTTGTTTTGTCCACAGATTATTATGTTAGATAAGATTTTTAAACGATTTCAGTAAAAGTAAGCTATTTCAGAAATAATTCGGGTTAACCAATCTCTTCGATTTTGACATCTTTTAGCAAACCAAGATGTTTTTTATCAATTTCCACATCAATTTCCCACTGACCCAGCTCATCAACCTGCTCGTCTATAATCCGCGCATAATTAAATAATCTGGATCTGATACCCGCTTGCTGAGGCTCTATAAAACACTTCCTTCTCACTTTTTGGCTGGCAAAAATTGCGGTAAGCGCTTTATCCAAAAGCTCCACACCTTCTCCAGTTTGTGCAGACAGCCAGACTCTTACAGGATGCCCGCTATCATCATAATCAATATGGGGTGAGACATTATCCAATAAATCAATTTTATTAAACACCATTAACTGAGGAATTTTATCAGCCTTGATATCTGCAAGTACCTGATTGACCTGATAAATGGTTTCGTCTCTGTCCTCAGCATTGGCATCCACCACATGCAACAATAAATCTGCTTCACTGGCTTCTTGCAAGGTTGATTTAAATGCCGCAACCAGCTCATGGGGTAAATGCCTGATAAAGCCCACCGTGTCAGCAAGCACCAATTCTGTTCCATTATCCAACCCACAATGCCTTAAGGTTGGATCCAATGTGGCAAATAACTGATTAGCAACATAAATATTGGACTGAGTCAGGGTATTAAATAAAGTAGATTTTCCTGCATTGGTATACCCCACCAACGATACGGAAGGAATTTCGGCTTTTTTTCGCTTGCTTCGTCCCTGACTGCGCTGCCTGTCCACCTTTTCCAGTCGCCGGTTGATTTGTTTGATACGCATCCCAAGTAAACGTCGGTCTGTTTCCAGCTGGGTTTCACCCGGACCACGCAAACCAATGCCACCCTTTTGTCTTTCCAGGTGCGTCCAGCCTCTGATTAAGCGCGTAGACAGATGTTTTAACTGAGCCAATTCAACTTGAAGCTTCCCTTCAAATGTATGCGCCCGCTGCGCAAATATATCCAGAATCAACCCATTTCTGTCGACAACCCGAACTTCTAATGCGCTTTCAAGATTACGTTCCTGACTGGGAGATAAAGGATGGTTAAATAAAACAATATCAGCATTATATTGTTCAAGAGCCATTTTGATTTCATCGAGCTTTCCGGAACCAATAAAATATTTCGGATCTGGACGATAACGACTGCCTGTCACAACATGAACCGGCTCTGCCCCTGCGGATCGGGCAAGCTCTTTCAACTCATTTAAATCTTCCTGCCCAGCTTGTAAAGTCAAATGAACCAGTATTGCCCGTTCACCGGCATCAGGACGCTCAAACAAAAACAGACCTCTTCAAATAATTTTTACTCTTCACTTTGTTCGTTTTCTCTGGGTAATTTAACCGGTTTTCCCGGCACAATAGTCGAAATGGCATGCTTGTAGACCATTTGACTGATAGTGTTTTTTAGCATGATGACATACTGGTCAAATGAATCGACTCGGCCTTGCAGCTTTATTCCATTGACCAAAAAAATTGAAACAGGTGTATGTTCTTTTCTTAAAGTATTTAAAAAGACATCCTGTAGATTTTGATTTCTTGACATCCAATTTCTCCTTATTATTATAAAACCATTAAGTGGATTCGTTAAAAAACCAGCTATTTCCAATACTTAATCACAAGCATTCCGCACTAAAACTGTAATAGTGTAATAGTAGCTGATACGACCACATTTTTATACTCAAGTTCACCCAGTAGATGAATCCGGCCTTACTTGTCATGCCATAGCACTGAAATATGTTGTATAGTTATCTTCAGATCTTCCTTAACCGAGCTTTGTCATCAATAGCATAAAGTATTGATAAAGATATATAAATAGTTTTACGACAATGACACAGCCGGATTAATAAAACGGGATTTGTTTCATTATTTGTCTGAGCAAATCCGGGGCTTCATTGTTAAACTGGTGGGCCTGATCAAATCTACGCAGCCAGGTAAACTGCCTTTTTGCCAATTGCCGTGTTGCAATAATGCCTTTTTCGGTCATTGTATCAAAATCATATTCGCCTTTTAAATAGCTCCAGACCTGACGATATCCCACCGAACGAATAGCCGGCATTGATTCATTCAAATCTCCACGCCGATACAATCTACTCACTTCATCCACTAGACCTACTTTTAACATATTCTTAAAACGCTTGGCAATTAATTCATGTAATTTTTTTCTCTCTTTCGGTGCAATAATAAGTTGTATCGCATGATAAGGCAGTGGAGATTGCTCCTTGGTATTAAAATATGCACTAATCGGTTTACCGCTAATCTCATAGACCTCCAACGCCCGTTGAATTCTCTGTGGATCATTGGGATGAATTCTGGCAGCAGCCCGCGGGTCAATTTCAGCTAAACGCTGATGCATGGCTTCTTTTCCATACTTGAGCAAATCTTCTTCCAGTTGCTGCCGAACAGTTTTATCAGCCGGTGGTAATTCGGCCAGTCCATTGATTAACGTATTAAAATAAAGCATGGTTCCGCCCACCAGGATTGGCAGCTTTCCTCGGCGGGTAATTTCACCCATAAGTTGATGCGCCTGATGCTTGAACTGCCCTGTTGAATAGGCTTCAGAAGGGTCTAAAATATCAATTAAATGGTGGACAATACCCTCGCGCTCTTCCATTGACGGCTTGGCCGTGCCAATATCCATGCCCCGATAAATCATGGCCGAATCCACACTGATAATTTCGCCCTCCAGTTGATGGGCCAACTGAATGGATAAAGCTGTTTTTCCAGAAGCCGTCGGCCCCATCAGATATATGGCGGGCGGCAAATATGAGGTTTTCATTTATTGACCCCGCATAAAAAAATGATCAAGGTCCTTATGCGTCAGTTCGACCCAGGTTGGCCGACCATGATTACACTGACCGATTCTTTCGGTTTTTTCCATTTCCCTTAATAAGGCATTCATTTCTTCCAGGGTTAATTTTCTGTGTGCCCGGACAGAGCCATGACAGGCTATACTGGCCAGAACCTCATCACTTTTTTCCTGAACCCGCTGACTCATGCCATGCTCAAGAATATCAGCCAGTATATCCCGTAGCAGCGTCTCCATATCCAGTTTCCCCAGTAAGCTCGGAGTGGAGCGCAAAACAATCGTTTCCGGCCCGGAACGACTGACATCAAAGCCAATACTGCTAAAGAAATCAGCTTGCTGCTCGACCAGTTCGGCTTCTGCGGTGCTGACCGATAATTTTAACGGTAACAACAAAGGTTGAGCCGGAATTGAGCCCTGGTGATATTGTTTTTTCAGTTTTTCATAGGTGATTCGCTCATGTGCTGCATGGGCATCAACCAAAACCATGCCATTTTCTGTTTCCGCCAGAATATAAATTTGATGAAGATGCGCCACGGCATAGCCTAAGGGGGGCGCCTGCCCGGTTGATAAAGCTTGTGGCTCATGCTGTACAGCTATATCCGGCTCGGTTTTTGGATATAACTCTGCATAGCGAGTAATTTCCTCAGCAACTGATAATGGCAGACGAGATTGCTGTGGGTCGGATTTTGGCTGCTGATACTGATGATTGCTACCAGCCTGCCGGGGTGCGGCGACCGGTTCCTCCAAGGATTCATTTATGTGCGTGGATGTAGCCGGGGGGATACTCGTTGGTTTTTGCTCAGCCAGAGAACGGTGCAAGGCACTGAATAAAAAATCATGCACCAGCCGCCCCTCTCTGAAACGCACTTCCAGCTTGGCAGGATGGGCATTAACATCGACCAACTGGGGATCCAGCGTCAAATACAGTACAAAAACAGGCTGCCGACCATGATACAGCACATCCTGATAAGCCTGTCTGACAGCATGTCCGACCAGCTTATCCCGGATCAGGCGCCCGTTCACATAAAAATACTGCATATCCGGCTGGCTGCGGGAAAAAGTCGGTTTACCCACCCATCCATTCAATCTTAAACCAGAGGCCTCAAAATCAATACCAATACTATTATCAATAAATGAACTGCCTAAAACCGAAGCAATTCGAGCCTCTTGCTGTTGCTGGCTCAAAGCCGGCTTTAGATTAATAACTTCCCGCTGATTATGAGACAATCGAAATTCAATTTCAAAATGACTGAGTGCCAGTTTTTTAATCAGATTTTCGATATGAGAAAACTCGGTCTTCTCGGTTTTTAAAAATTTGCGGCGAGCTGGCGTATTATAAAATAAATCTCTGACTTCTACTGTTGTACCCTGGGGATGTGGATCGGGCTGAGGATCAAAACTTTCTTCACTACCATCCGCACAGACCTTCCAGGCACACTCTGCATCCTCAGTCCTGGAAATCAACGTCAGACGAGAAACCGAGCTGATGCTGGGCAAAGCTTCCCCCCGAAATCCCATACTATTGATTTGTTCCAAATCCTTAAGAGAGGCGATTTTACTGGTCGCATGGCGGGATAAAGCCAATGGCAAATCTTCCTTGACAATTCCACAACCATTATCTCTGACTCTAATCAGCCGGGTTCCGCCTTGTTCGATATCGACTATAATCTGACTGGCCTGAGCATCGAAACAATTTTCAACAAGCTCTTTAACAACCGAAGCCGGTCTTTCAACCACTTCTCCAGCTGCAATCTGATTGACAAGTTGCGTGGGTAACGCATGAATCCGCATCGACTATCCTGGGTAAAAGCGGATATTCTACTGAAGCGGCTATCGAATGGGAATAACAAGAATATATATTCTTCTTTTTAACTGCTTGGAATTTTTAACACCTGCCCGACCCGAACCATATTGCCGGCTAGAGAATTCGCTGATTTAATCGCTTTCATCGACACCCCGTAGTGTTGTGCAATGGTTGACAGGGTTTCACCCCGACTGATGACATGCCGGTCCTGTTTGTGAGAAAGCGAAGCCATCAGAGTGTCCGCAGGCGCATATTCTTTAAAATAATTTAAAATCCCTTTAAAAATAGCTCTGGCTATTTTCTGCTGATGACGACTGTTTCTCAGCTTTTGCTCTTCTGTCGGATTGGAAATAAACGCAGTTTCAACCAGTATAGACGGAATATCCGGTGATTTAAGCACTACAAATCTGGCTTTTTGCACTGAGTTTTTATGTATATGGCCTACCGGCTTTAATTCTTTTAGCACATTATGAGCCACCTTGCGGCTGGCTTCTTTAGTCGCAGTCTGAGATAAATCCAGTAACACCGATGCCAGAGTATCGTCCATCTCAACCAGGTTGACCCCTCCCACCAAATCAGCGGCATTTTCATGCTTGGCCAACCAGCGGGCTGCTTCACTGGAAGCCCCCCGTCTGGACAATGTAAATACAGATGCGCCTCTGACCTTTGGATTTTTAAAGGCATCCGCATGAATGGAAACAAATAAATCCGCTTTGGCTTTTCGGGCTATCTGCATTCTTTTCCTGAGATTAATATAATAATCCCCCTTACGCACCAGAACTGCTTTCATGCCTGGCTGACGATCAATCAATCTGGCCAGCCGTTTGGCAATATCCAGCACCACTTTCTTTTCCTGTGTCCCGCGTGGTCCACGCGCTCCGGGATCATCCCCTCCGTGTCCGGCATCGACCGCGATAATAATATCCCGGGCCTTATGCTTGACGGTTTTGGTCACCGAGGCTTTTTGCTTACGTTTACCGGAAACTTTGGAACTGGTTTTATTATATAAATCAACAACCAGCCGGTGCCCATATTGTTTGCTGGGTTTTAATGAAAAGCTTTTGGGATTAACTGGTTTTTTTAAATCCACCACCACGCGCAAATCTTGTTTATTTCTTTGCGCGCTGCGTACTCTGGAAAAAAACGGATTATTTTTCGCAGGCTGTTTAAGCCTTTTTGTCAAACGGGCATTATTAATATCAATGACCAGTCTGGGAGGATTATCCAGCATGAATACCTGATGCGAAGGGCTCTGGCTGACATCAAAAACCATACGTGTATGGTCTGGCGCCGTCCAGTACCGCAAAGACTCAACCTGAACAGGCCTGGCACAGACATTTGCTGCCAAAAAAGACAATAAAACCAATGATGCGATTTTCCACATCCGACACATAGCTACCCACCAAAAACCAATAATCTGATTTAAATTATAGCAATATGTCTTTGTTTTTCCAGTTTAATTGAAGATTATTTTTGATTTTTTCAGAAACAGCCGTGAAAACGGCTTCACGCCTGTCTCCATCATGAATCAAGTTGATTTCCAAATCAGCATCAGGAAGAAAACCCTGCCCCATCTGCGGCCATTCGATAAAACACAGGGCGTTTTGCTGCAAATAATCATCCATTCCAATCCACTCCAGTTCTTCCGGATCATTCAGCCGGTATAAATCAAAATGATAAATATCCCTTTCCGCCAAATGATACTCTTCAACTAGGGTGTAGGTCGGGCTTTTCACTGCTTTTTGATAACCTGCCGCATTGAGCACCCCTCTGACCAGCGTAGTCTTGCCCGCCCCTAATTCACCTTGCAGAAAAACAAGGCATTTTTCGGGCAGTTTTTCCCATAAAAGCCTGCCTAAGCGTTCCGTTTCTACGAAAGAATCCAGAGTTATTTTCATGAATTAAGCAACTGTCTGATAAAGGGAAACAAATCAGCGGCTAACAAACCTCGCTCGCCGCACTGTTCAGCTGCCAAATCCGCTGCTTTACCATGGATAAAAACTGCCATTTCAACGGCTTCTATCCGTTCAACCCCCTGCGCCATTAATGCAGCAATAATTCCAGATAACACATCCCCCATCCCTCCGGAAGCCATTCCAGGATTTCCGGTCGGGTTAACCGCAAGCGAATCCTGACTTTTAACCAACGTACCCGCACCTTTAAGCACACAAACCCCACCGTAACGCTGCTGGAGCTGAGTAACTGCCGCAAACCGGTCACAAGCAATTTCTTTTGTAGAGCAGGATAACAGCCTGGCTGCTTCACCGAGATGGGGAGTCAACACCCATTGCTCGTATTTTCTTGGATTTAAAGCCAACAAATTTAAGGCATCCGCATCCACAACCAGCGGTTTGTCCGATAAAAAAACCCGTTGCAATAACTGCTTGCCCCATTGCTTTTGCCCAAGTCCTGGGCCGATAACGACCACACTGGCTTTTTCCAGTAATGGCAATAAATCTTCAGCCGACTCAACACTATGAGACATTATTTCAAAGCGGCCGATATTAATCAGATGACTGTGGTCACGCCGGGTAGCTACACTCACCAATCCAGCTCCGGCTCTTAATGCCGCTTCTGCCGCCAGACGAATGGCTCCACTAAAGCCGCAGTCCCCGCCAATCAGCAACACATGCCCGTTCCTGCCTTTATGACTGCTGCGTGGTCTTGCAGCTAAAGAAAGTGGCTGGATTAAATATGCTGAAGGCTCAAAATGCTCATAAACCACTTTTGGAACATTGAGCGAAGCAAAGTAAAGTTCTCCACAGACATCTGCTGCCTCACCGGTCAATAAGCCTTGTTTTACAGCGATGAATGTGACGGTTAAATCGGCTGTGACTGCACAGCCCATGATTTTCCCACTATCAGCCTGTAACCCTGATGGAATATCAACTGAAACAACCGGACAGGTGGCCTGATTGATAATCGCAATGGCTGTTGCAAAACTGCCTGTCACCTCCCTGTCCAGGCCGGTGCCTAATAACGCATCAACAATAACCCCATCTGTTAACTCGATGGAGCCATCAAAGGTAGTCACGCTGCCACCGGCTTCCACATAATCCTGAGCTGCAAGGCATGCATCACCTTTTAATCTGCCAGGCTCCAGCAATGCATACAAGCTGACTTTTAATCCGGCCGCCAAAGCCAATCGGCCAACCACATAGCCATCGCCGGCATTATTTCCAGCGCCACAAAAAATACTGATCTGTTGGCAATCTGGCCATTTGAGCCTTAATTGTTCAAATAACGCAGCACCGGCCCGGCGCATCAACTCGATTCCGGCAATGCCATATTCGTTAATCGTTAACCTGTCTATTTCCCGGCACTGGGATACTTTATAAAGTTCTTTCGGGAGTTTATTCATTTAAGGAAAAATCAAAACAGTTCAATCGCACCGGATTCAATCTCGGATTCCTGAATCAACCCCTG
This sequence comes from uncultured Methylomarinum sp., assembly GCA_964385115.1. Lineage (GTDB taxonomy): Bacteria > Pseudomonadota > Gammaproteobacteria > Methylococcales > Methylomonadaceae > Methylomarinum. The sequence continues at coordinate 25,813 of CAYLNS010000003.1, read as the reverse complement.
ATCAATAAGGTCCTGATAAAAATACAGGCAGTTTCTACCGTGATTTTTTGCAAAATATAAGGCCTGATCGGCACGGGCTATTAAAGCAGCAGGGATAATCTGAGCTTCATCCATTTGAGTCACGCCAATACTGACGGTTACTTGTCCGACTTGTGGAAATTGAAATGCTTCAACAGTTTGCCGGAATCGCTCTAATACATTGTAAACATCCTGTTTACATGAGGCTTTTAGAATGACGATAAATTCCTCCCCACCGAAGCGAAAAATCAAATCATTACTCCTAAAGGTAGTTTTCATCAGCTGCGCAAATAACAATAAGACCTCATCTCCGAACACATGCCCAAAACTGTCATTAATTTTTTTAAAACGGTCGATATCCAGCATTGCCAGCCAGTAAGAGTGCTGATTTTTTTGTTGCCGATGATTGACCGCAATATCTGCTTGTTCATCTTCGGCATTATCCAACAGCATTTGTATCTTACAGATACTTTCTTCAAATGTTTTACGATTTAACAGACCGGTTAATTTATCCCGCTGATTTTCCAGCAACAGACTATGAAAATTATGGGAAATACTCAATAAGCTGCTGACGATCAGCATCTCTGTCTGGCTCAGTGGTTTATCCAATTCTAGCAAAATAAAACCGACAACCTGATCTATACCCCTGATGGGATAAACAGTCTGAAATTTATCTTCGTGTTGCCTGACATAGGGCTGGTCTGAAGTGCTAACCCATTCTTGCGCCTGTTTGATTATTTCAGG
>CAYLNS010000003.1:14127-24951 GCA_964385115.1 uncultured Methylomarinum sp. | reverse complement strand
TCTCTGATGTCTCGTATGTTAATTGTCTGCAGTCAGTTTCATCGTTGAATTTAAACAATGCGATTTTTTTAAGATGTAATAATTCCAGCAGTGTTTTTAAAATGCTTAATTCAAAAACCTCTATATCTCTTATTGCGGTAAGAGAGGCCAGTTTACGCAGAACAAAAGGCGTTTTGGAAAAAACCTTTTCTTTATCATCCATTTATCAGGACCAAACCAATATAATTATTATTATAGAATCAAGGCCATCATACCATTAGCTATTCCCAAAAAACAGAAGCTCCTTTTTTTTCAAGCATTTCCAGATGGCTTTTATGAGCCTTGATTTCTTCCTCAGTACATCGGATAACTTTTAATTTCGGCCGGTTTGTATTGATACGGATAATTTCCCGACTTCCACCCTGCCCTGAAATATCATCCTCATCCAGTAACGAAGACTGCCCCCCCGTCATCAACAGATAAACATCAGCCAGGATTTCAGCATCTAATAATGCCCCATGCAACTCCCGGTGGCTGTTATCAATTCCATAACGTTTACACAACGCATCCAGTGTATTTCTGGCTCCAGGGTGTTTTTTTCGGGCAAAAGCCAGCGTATCAAATACTGTGCTTAATGTTTCAATCCTCCGTGTTTCTCCGGCTATTAATGATAATTCATGATTTAAGAAACCGATATCAAACGGTGCATTATGGATAATCAGCTCGGCACCTTCCGTAAATCCGGCATAATCATCGACAATATCTTTAAATTTTGGTTTATCCTGCAAAAACTCATTGGTAATTCCATGCACATCAATCGCCCCCTGATCAATTTCCCGCTCAGGATTAATGTACACATGGAAATGATTACCGGTCAGTCGCCGGTTGATTAATTCGACACAGCCAATTTCAATGATTCTATGGCCTTCTTTTGGATTCAGGCCGGTTGTTTCGGTATCAAGGACGATCTGTCGAGTATTTTTTTTCATGCTTTAATATCGGTTAATTGTTCAATTTTGTGGATTAATTCTTTAAACTCTTTGGAATGGAAATGAGCATAATTTAGATTCTTGAATAAATGACTCAACCGGGTAAAAAAGTTTCTGGCTTTTTCCTGCTCGGAAAAGCTATATTCCTTACTGACGATTTTAACCAAAAAACTGAAAATAAATTGCTGCCTTTGCAAAGGCACGGCCACATCGACTTCATCAAAAGCATCCTGTTGTAGATAAATCATGTCGATAAAAACAGCTTTCTGGTAGCTGATAAAATCCTCCATGCTGACCCCGTCCTCTCCGACAACCTGAATCATCTGATAAATATCATTCCCCTGGCGTAACAAATCACCCATGGCTTTAACCTTGTCAGTCCAGCCTTTATCCAGGTGTTCAGCATACCAATCCGCCAGTTGCTGCAAATAACGTGACCAGGAAATCAGGGGATCAATGGCTGGATAAAACCGTTTATACGCCCGCTCAGCACTTAATCCCAAAAATGTTTTGACGGTACTCAACGTAGCCTGGGTAACCGGCTCTTCAAAATTACCACCTGCCGGTGAAACCGTACCAATCATCGTCAGGCTGCCAGTATCTCCAGCCGAGTTAGTCATTACACTGGCACGTTCATAAACTGATTTAATAGCTGAATCCAGATAGGCGGGAAAAGCTTCCTCACCCGGGATTTCCTCAAGCCTGCCGGAGGTTTCGCGCATAGCCTGTGCCCAGCGGGAAGTGGAATCAGCAATCAACAACACATCCAGTCCCATTTGCCGGTAATATTCCCCCAGGGTTATTCCGGTATAAATACTGGCTTCACGGGCGGCAACCGGCATGGACGAGGTATTACAAATAATAATGGTACGATCCATTAAAGAACCATTGCCTTTTGGATCGGACAGATTGGGAAATTCGGTAATGGTTTCGACCACCTCCCCAGCGCGTTCTCCACAAGCCACAACAATAACAATATCGACATCGGAATTTTTAGCCAGCAAATGCTGTAATACAGTTTTACCCGCGCCAAAAGGCCCAGGGATACAGCCGGTTCCTCCTTTCGCCAGTGGAAAAAAAGTATCAATCAAGCGTATTTGTGTAATCAGAGGCTTATCAGGATACTGTCGTTGAACATGATTATTTTTAATCAACTGCTGGGGTAATGGAATACGAACAGGCCAGTCCTGTTTCAAATAGATATTCCGGCTCTGTCCATTTTTCAGCTGAATTTGCGCCACCGCTTCATCCACGGTTACATTGCCTTCCTGAATCCAGGTTAATTCCACCTCACCCTGCAAATCAAAAGGCAGCATGATTTTATGCTGAAACTGTCTTTCCACAACACTGCCAATAATATCGCCCGCTGCTAATTTTGCGCCACTTTGTACACAGGGAGTAAATGCCCATTTCTGCTGGGCATCCAGAGCCGGTACATCAATCCCTCGCGGTAGAAAAAAACCATGTCGGGCCGCCAGCACATCCAGCGGATTTTGTAATCCATCGTAAACCTGCCCCAGCAACCCAGGCCCTAATTCAACCGACAACATTTCGCCTGTTTGCACCACAGGGTCACCAATTGCAATACCCAGTGTGGATTCATAAACCTGCGCATCAGCGGTATTCCCGCGAATCCGCAAAATCTCAGCTTTTAAAAATGGTTGATAATCCAGCCCCTGCTTACGGCGCGGCAATACAAAAACCACTTCATTTTTCATTAAAGCCTGATGGGTTTGTGCAGAACTTTGAATAGTAACGATATCATCCTGAACCGCCACGACCGTAGCAGTAATATTATCGTTGCTCATGCTGCCCCCTCAGGAACATGGTTATTCAATAGTTCGACAAAACGTCCTCTGGCCTTGCTTGAGTCATATTGATTCCACCGGTAGACCACATCCCAGCGTAATACATAAATAATAACAGCCTCAAAATCAAAATAATGCCCCTGACTTTGCCGCTCATAATATTGCCAGACAGTGTTAAGCAGAAATCTCTCTAATTCAAGGCTTTGTCCATTAATCAATAACTGATTAACATCACCTATCCACGGAAAATGAACAGACAGGGCAAAATCATTCAAATGCCAGTTTTGGATAATTTTCCAGTTCCATTGACTTAAGGCCAGCGCGCCCTTATCTGGAATAAAATCGGGTTGTTTCAGCCGCTTGCGTAAAGCCGCAAGAATAGTTCTAATCTCCAGCCGCCAACTAATCAATTGCCTAAGAAAGTCACTACGAATTGTTTGTAACAATCGCTGGGCATGTTCTACAAACGCTAAATCATCGACTTCTTCTACCTCTGACCAATATAAAATATTTTGTATTTTTGTCAGGTCAGACAAATCCTCGGCATCCAGCCATTTGAGCCGCTGTCGCAATTGAAACTGTGACACAGGCGGATAACGGCTACTGAATAAATCAGCACTGTAGGGTGGAAGGCTGGCCATTAACAAGGTGTACGGTTTGAGTGGCGAATTCATTTAACAATGCCCTGTAACAAAGCCCGGAACCGGGGCTGCAAATGTGCCAGTAAAATATCCGCAACGGCCTGATCTGAAAAATCAATCTCTATTTTTTCATTTTCCAGCCGGATAAAAATCCCCCCTTGTAATTCAGAATCCACTTCAAACCGCACCCCTTTACGCAGCATTCCGGATGCAATCGCCGAGGCCAGACTTGATAAGGCACCATGTTGCAACTCTTCCGGGTTTTGTTTCAACTCATCAATACCCGTAACATTTTCAGGCAAACGGATTAATACCGCATGGCTGTCATCCATGGCAGTTTTATCCCGCACGGTAGCGGCTAAAGACAGGATTAACTGCTCCAATAAATCCATATCGGTCATTTTTGTATTGATAATACGCGCCACTTCCTGATCAAAACTGTTTAATAATGTATCGCGTAATTTAATGACCGTATCGCGGGCCGCAAGTTTTAACGCATCTTCACCTGCTTGTCTGAATTCATCGGCTTGCTGGCGGGACTCTTTCAGCAAACGCTCAGCCTCAAGCTCGGCTTCCTTGATTATCCATTCCGCACGTTTTTGCGCATCTAATACAATTTTCTCGGCACGTTCCTGGCCTGCCGCAATGCCTTCATTTTTCAGGCGTTCGATGAGCTGTTCGACACCTGAAGAAATACCGCTTTTATCTTGTTTTTTCATAACGCCGCCTGTGGTATTCCAGCGCTAATGACCAAGGCGAAAATAAAGGCAAAAACGGCAAACCCTTCCACAATAGCGGCCGGCGCAATAGACAATCCAAAAATTTCAGGCTTCGCCTTGGCTGCGGAAATCGCCGATGCACAGCATTGTCCCTGGTATACCGCGCTGTATAACAAAGCCAGTCCGGATAACAATCCTATGGCAAATATCCCTGAAGCATTATCCACATTGATGCTCCGGTTCAGCGTAAACATAATAACGATACCGTAAATGACCTGAGAGGATGGCATGGCCGAAACGCCAACAAAACGTCCATATCCGGACTCGGAATCCAGCATGGCGCCAATCGCTGCCTGACCCGCACTGGCACAACCGATAATACTGCCGATTGCACCTAACGCCATCGGTGCATAAATACCAAACCATCCCAATACAATTAATAAATCAAGCATCTGTTATTCTCCTACGATGAGAAAAAGCCTTAAAAGGATAGCCTTCATCTGAAATACTCCAGTTATAAAACTCTATAAAATTGAGTCTCAAGCCATGTACCACACCACTCATCAGACAAAGCACTAAATTAAGCACATGTCCGGCAATCAGTATCATAATGCTGAAAAACAGCCCTACACCGGGTACAGCAACCAGCACATGATGTGCCAACTGGTTAAAAGTCATCGCCAATGAAGCACTGGCCAGCCCCAATGCAAATAAGCGCAAATAACTTAAGGTATCGCTGAAAATACGGGTTATGCCGGCTAAACTTTTGACACCTTCCAGCAATCTCACCAGGCCTGTCTTATGCGGGTCATCACTGCTGAACAGCATGACTAATAGTAAACTGAACCCCATTAAAGCAAAAACAATCATCTGCTGGTTTTCATTAAACCGATCGCGATTAAGCCAGAAAACAAATCCGCTGATAGCCAATAAAGCCCAGCCAATGGATGATAAAGCCACCCTTCGGTTGCGTTTTTGCCAGGCTTTAATAAGATTCGCAAGCACAATATGCACCACCCCGACGGCAATGGAAAGTTTCATCATCCTGTCAAAATCATTCAGATTCACCAGGACTAATTTTGATAATAATGAATCTTCAGGTGGCTGGACACCAAAATAAGTGCCGCTGGCGGCTCCCCACAGCAAAGAAAAAATCACCATCACCAGAAACAAATAACGTAAACGTCTGCCCTTTTCCGTACGCTTCAGCTTACGCCAGTTTAATAACAACAGTACAGTTAAAACCATTGCATAACCGGCATCGGATAAAATCATCGCAAAAAAAACCGCAAAAGAAAAAAACACAACGGCGGATGGGTCCCAGTCGTAATAACCGGGTATCTGATAGAAACGGATAATATTTTCGCCAGCAGCGACAGGCTCGGGGTTTTTTAATAATGTCGGTGGTTTTTCCTGTGGCTCTGGCGCTTCCAATAATAAAGCCAAATTCAGTTTTTGAGCCAAGGATTGGTAATGCCGGCGTTGTTCGTCAGGAATCCAGGCCTGCAATATAAACAGGGAATCATCATCCTGAGTCATCGTCATCGCCTGTTGTAAATCTAACTTATCTTCAAACTGCAGCAGCGTCAGTGACATTAATGTAATCCAGCGTGTCAGCGATTCCCGCTGCGCCTGAATATCTTCCAGCTTTAATTCCAAATCATAAAGCTGTTTTTTTAATTCCGACAAGGGCACTGAACCTGTATGGGTTCTGGGTACCGGGACTGCATTGGCAGGAGGCTCAACAGATGATAAAACCACGATATAAGAAAAAGCGTTATCGGTATGCACAACCTGATAAATCAGGCTGGCATCTATTTTTTTCATCAGGTGGGTCGGTACCTTATAAAACCATAACCTGATTCCACGCAAATTATCCAGAGGCGGAAACGTAAAGTCCCCCCACGGCTCCAGCTCTTTAATCCGATTTTTCAGAAAATCGCGTTGTTCAAGAAGCTCTCTGTTCAGTTCTTTAAGCTGTAGTGCCTGTCGGGTTACTCGTTGTAAATCAAAACTGTCATATTCACGAACCTGATGTCTTTTCCGGGGACATTGATTTAGATATTTCAATGCCTCCAGCACTTCCTTGTTTTTTTCATGAATTTCTTCCTGACTGATTCGAGCCTGTTCGGTCAACGCAATCAAATGCGCCCCGCCCATATCCTGAAGACTTTGCAGGATAATAGTCTTATCTTTAGTCAGACCGCTAATCGTCATCTTGTTTAATTTAACAATGGCCATCAGCCCGACCTTTTTTGTTTGGTGATTTTAGCCCTGATAATGGCCGCCCGCTCATTATCAGACAAGTAAATTTGAATTTTGCGAATATTTTTCAGGGTTTTCGGAATCAACACCTTATCAAACAGGTTTACCCGCTGTGTGACTTTTTTAAGCGCCTGCTCAAGAATATCCAGGCGCTGCTGTTCTATGTTCATCTGCATCTGTAAACTTAATGCTTTTTGCATCAGAGCAATATATTCATCAACCCAATGCGGCTTACAGAAAAAAGAATAGCCAGGCTCATTAAAAGCGACTTGTTTCAACCTGGGCAAATTCACCCCGACGATATTCTCCCAGTCCGTTTCCACTTGCTTTATACTGATTAAGTGCTCCACATTCACCCGCTCGTCAGCCAGCATCGGTAACTGTTCTTCAACTTGAAGCAGGCAATGGTCAAATGCTTCACGTGTCAGTTGATATTCCGTCAATGCCTTGTTTTTTTCAGCTATCAACTGTTTGCGTTTTAAATCCAGTGAAGGCAAATACTGTCGATAGCGTTTAAGCAGCTGACTTTGTTGATGTAATGTCGCCTTATTCAGCGTCAGTCTGCTCATGAGCCGGGAAATATTTAGCAATTAAAGACTGTTTCATCAACAGCTCATCCGTATCAAAACATTCTGCCAATGTTTGCCAGCACAAATCCAGAGCTTCTTCCAACACCAGTGAAACATTAATATCCATAAATCTTTTTCTGAATAATTTGCCGAATTTGAGTAATTTCAAATCAAATTCAGATAATTCGAAAGCCATCGCCTGTTTTTGTTCCGCATCCTGAGCCCCTGCATAAAACCTGATCATGGTATTCATAATCTGACTGTGATCTTCCCGGGTAACTTTTCCAATCACATGCTGTTTTAAACGGGAAAGCGAACCAAATGGATCAATCATTTGATTATGCAAATAAAACTGGCCTTCGGTAATATAGCCGGTATTATCAGGAACCGGGTGCGTTACATCATTACCCGGCATGGTGGTGACGGTTAAGATAGTGACAGACCCGGCGCCCTGATAATCACAGGCGCGCTCATAACGCTTGGCTAACTGAGAGTACAAATCTCCCATATATCCCCGATTAGAGGGAACATGCTCCATAGCGATACCAACTTCCTTCATGGCATCGGCAAAAGCGGTCATATCAGTCATTAACACCAGCACACGCTTTCCTTCCTCAACGGCAAAGCGCTCTGCTACCGTTAATGCCATATCCGGAACCATCAAGCGTTCAACAATCGGATCAGAAGCCAGATTATTAAACATGACCGTACGGGCAAAGACACCCGCCTGTTCAAACTGTGTCCGAAAAAAATGAAAATCATCATAAATCAGCCCTAAACCGGCAAACACCACAATATCCGCATCGGCCTGAATCGCTATACGGGCTAAAAAAGCATTGTAGGGTTCGCCAGACACCGAAAAAATAGGAATTTTTTGACTCTCGACCAGACAATTGAATAAATCAATCATCGGTACCTGGGTACGAATCATTTTTGAAGCCAATAACCGCTTCATTGGATTAACGGTGATCGTTTCAATAGAGACTTTCGGGTCTGGTTGCAAAGACGAGCCACCATCCATTGGCTCTCCGGTGCCATTAAAAATCCGGCCGAGAATATTATTTGAATAAGTCACCTTCATCGGATGACCTAAAAAGCTGACCGCCGCCTGGGTTGAAATCCCCTGGGTTCCGGAAAATATTTGTAATGAAACTTCATCACCGCTGATTTTAATCACCTGGGCCAGTGATGACTGGCCGTTTTTATCCTCTACACGGGCCAAATCGCCAAAACAAGGCGCTAAATCCTGTAACTTTTCAATATTGGCAACTTTTATTTTCATAATATTGCCAATAATCGAATCAATCCGGTGATGTCTGACTATTTTTTCAATCATATCGGTCCCGGTAAATAAGCATTAAGCGACGCTTTAAAGCAGCCTTTATTCAGACAGCGGCAAGTGCGAATAGTTTGCTGATTGCATTTCAATCAACCTGGAAACAGTACGTTTAAATTCAAATGCGCCCTTCCCTTGAAGGTAAATCTCATCCGGGTGCGTGACGGCACTACAGATTAAATTAACTTTATGCTCATATAAAGCATCCACCAATATCTCGAATCGTCTGGCCTCGTTACTGTAATCCGCTGACAACCTCGGAATGCCTGATAAGATAACGGTCTTGAAACGTTTCGCAATCTGTAAATAATCAGCAGCTCCCAAGGTCTTTTCGCATAACTGATTAAAACTTGCAAGTAAAACCCCTTTTGATGCGCCCATTACATTAATTCTGCGTCCGTTAATATCCAGCCTTGCAGCTTGCGGCCCATCACTCTCGGTTAATGTGTTATAAATATTCTGTATCTGTTGCTCCGCATGGGAATTCAACGGATAAAAATAACGCTTTGTTGCAGCAGTCGGGTGCAGGCGGCGATAATCTGTCTTGCCCGTCAATTCAACAATCTGGACTTTCTCCTGCAATAATTTTACAAATGGCAGAAACTGTTCGCGCAACAGGCCGCCCTGGTACAGTTCCGTGGGGTGACGATTGGAGGTCATAACAATAATCATTCCGCTATCAAACAGACTGCGGAATAACCTGTCCATAATCATGGCGTCGGCAATATCGGTGATATGAAATTCATCAAAGCACAACAACTTTGTTGACTGATGAATTTTGTCAGCCAGAGCAAGCATAACATCACCCTGTTTTTTCCAGTCATGGATAAACTGGTGAACTTCCAGCATAAATGCATGAAAATGTACTCGCCGCTTCTGTTTGCAGGGACTGGTTTTAAAAAACAAATCCATTAACATGGATTTGCCCTGGCCGACATCGCCATAAATATACAGATGATTTTTAACCGAACCGGTTATTTTTTTTGGATTGGAATTAAATTTAAAAGATTTTCCCGGCGACTGCAGCTGTTCATTTAAAACCTGCAAATGTTGAATAACATTCAATTGGGAACGGTCAAAATGGAAATTATTTTGTTGAACATGATTTTGATAATGTCTGCCAAGGTCAACAGACGGCGAAGAACCGCTTGTATTTTTACGCAACCGGGAACGGATTTTGTCCAGCATTCAAACAACTCCATTTAATGGCTGCCGGAACCGGCAGACTCTGTAGAGTTATTTTAACCCAGCTTTAGCGTTACGACAGAAAGATAAGCTTGAAGAGCGAGCACTTTTTTATGTAGTACTGAATCAGGCGATTTTATTGTTGCTTTGCAGTGAAGATAAATCAATAACGCCTGCATTTTCCACGCGATCCCGGCCATTGTTCTTGGCCTGATACAAAGCAACATCCGCGGCTTTAATCAAAGCTTCTGAAATATCAGAGGTAGAAACAGCCTGAGAATCACTTGGACGATACGTTGCAGAGCCGATGGAAATAGTCACCGGTATGCTTTGGTCATTACTTTTAAGATTTAATGCCTTAATGCTCTGGCGAATACGTTCAGCAATCTCCACGGCTTTGTTTTCATCGATATTATTGAGTAAAGCAATAAATTCTTCTCCACCAAAACGCGCCAGCACATCATTGCTACGCATCTGATTTTTAATCGTTGTTGCAACCATCGCCAGCACTTCATCGCCAACCTGATGGCCATATTGATCATTAATACGCTTGAAAAAGTCTATATCCAGAAAAAGACAGGTTAAAGGCTGATTATTACGTTGGCTGCGATCCAGTTCCTCATCAATCCGCTGCTCCAGAAACAAGCGATTATTCACGCCGGTCAAGGTATCAATCAGACTGGTTCTACGCATTGTTTCAAAATTAAGATTATTTTCCAGACAAATACTGACCACCGAAATCATATGCTCAATAAAATCGGTGGCCATATTCAAGGTGAAGCGGTCTACATCATAACTTCCAAGATTTAATGAGCCTAACACTCTGCCGCGGCGAGACAATGGCAACACAGCGACTGATTCCGGCTTTTTACTGCCGGTAAAAAACGGGGCGCAAATCAGCTCATTATAGGCACCGACATAAGGTCGGCTATAGATCCCCAGTTTTTTATGATAATAGTCCTTGTCTTTTAAAAGAATCAGCCCTTCCCGGTTTTTATAGTCATAACGGTCTTCAGACAGATACCTTGAAATATCACCATTTTCATCAATCAGACAAAAACTGATCTCATCCAGATTAAAATTTGTTCTGGCCTCTTCCAGAACATGTTCAATCATCTCAGCCAGTGAATTTAATTTCAAAAGACCCATTTCAAAATTCTGAAATCTTTTAAGTGTCATGCCATTTTGCTGTACACGATCAAGCATACTTTCAAGGTGACTCTCCAACACCACAAGATTAGTTGTTAAATCTTCTTTCAAAATCGTATTCTCATTGATAAAAGGCCATTGGCATAAGATTAGCAGTTTTGTCTGAAATTTCCAGAATCAGAGC
>CAYLNS010000003.1:0-14027 GCA_964385115.1 uncultured Methylomarinum sp. | reverse complement strand
GAACTTAAACGTAGAAACCCACGGCATCCGTTTCTTCATAAAGTAGAACCTGAACCGGCTTTTACAGGGAAAACGGTAGAATTGCCCAGCGTCATGCTGTCAACTGAAAAAGCCTATGATTTCAAAGAAATTAAACGCTGGGCAAAACGAATAGAAAAGGCCGCAACTGAATTGAATAAGGATTTTTCCGAATTGACTTTCAGAGTGACGCCTAAATTAGATGGCTATGCAGCTTATGACGATGGAAAAAGACTCTATACCCGAGGCGATGGCCGTCATGGAACTGATATCAGCCGTGTTTTTGAACGCGGTTTAACGGTTGCCAATAATGGCAAAAGAGGCTTGGGAGCGGGTGAAATTGTCATCAGCAAAACTTATTTTGATAAATATTTAGCCCCGTTTTTTGATAATTCCAGAAATTTTCAGGCCAGTATTATCAAGGAAAAAGAACTGAATGAACAGGCTTTAACCGCCATTAAAAATAAAGCAGCCGTTTTTTATCCCTTTGCACTGCTCCCTTCCTGGCAGGGAAGCTGGGACAAACTGGAACAGAATTTTGAAGATATTATCGAGGATGTCTGGCACAGCGTCGATTATGATGTTGACGGTGTTGTCATTGAAGTTACCGATGAAGAACTTAAAAAATACCTGGGAGCCACCCGCCACCATCATCGCTGGCAAATAGCCTATAAAGCCAATACCGAAAGCGCGGTCGTCACAGTCATCCGGGTAATCCCTCAAACATCCCGTTCCGGCAGAGTCACGCCGGTTGCTGAAGTAGAGCCGGTCAGATTAAGCGGAGCCTTACTGTCAAGGGCCACGGCTCATCATTATAAAATGGTGCTGGAAAAAGGTATCGGACCGGGCGCCAAAATCCGCCTGACCCGCTCCGGTGAAGTCATACCCAAAATTGAAGAAGTTCTGGAACCAGTAAAAGCTGAAATTCCCAGCCATTGTCCCAGCTGCCAATCTGAACTGGTCTGGGATAATGATTATCTGGTCTGTACCAATAACCTGGAATGTCCCGCACAGATAACCCACAGTATGGAACATTTTTTTCGGGTGCTGAAAAACAATGATGGTTTTGGGCCGGCTACCATCAGAAAGCTGTATGAGCATGGCATAAAAAATGTCTACGAAATCTATTTATTATCTAAAGAACAGTTTGAAGCCATGGGATTTGGACCCAAACAATCCGAAAACCTCGTCAACCAACTCATCAGAAGCCGCACTGAAGCCATTGAAGACTGGCGTTTTCTGGCGGCATTCGGGGTTTTCAGAATGGGGCTGGGCAATTGTGAAAAACTGCTGTCCCACTACGCATTGGAATCCATTTTCAGCCTGACCGAAGAAGATATTATTGCTGTCGAAGGTTTTGCCGAAAAAACCGCTCAGGTGGTTATCCGTGGATTCAAAAAAATCCACCCTTTATTCGATAAATTATATGGCCTGGGATTTACTCTGGAAAAAACGCAAGCCAAACAAGGAACATCCCATCATGTGCTCGCAGGAAAAGTTATCGTCTTTACCGGCACCATGCAACACGGCAACCGGGATGAAATGAAAAAAGAAGCAAAATCACTGGGCGCCAAAGTAGCCAGTTCCGTCAGCAGTAAAACTGATTATCTGGTCATTGGTGAAAAAGTCGGCGCCAGCAAACTGGAAGCCGCCGAAAAGAAAGGTGTCAAAATCATTACCGAGCAGGAATATCTGGATTTAATAAAGGAAGATTAGCTGCAATTTTCAGCGTATTCAGGTGTTTAATCTTTACTCTTTTAAATACGCTGATTAGTGACGATTAGCTTTAGAACTTATCCGGAAACTTAGGCTCAGAAATCCCTGGAATACTGGGTAAATCGCCTTTTTTACCACCTTCCCCGACGACTAACTGTGCTTTCATGCCTTTTTCAGTATGCTGGGCAATATCGCAATGCACTAAATAATGATACGGGGTGCTGGGAACAATAAAAGTCCCTGTTTTGTGTTTTTTCCCATTGACCTCAATATGAAACATACCCTCGGGATACAGATATTTGGGTAAACCATGAATCATCCACTGATGGCGGATTTCATCGTCATTACTGAATTCGACGGTCACCCGGCTACAAGGCTTTACTTTCCATTGATGTTGATCATAACCAAATACGGTCCCCGGAAAAGGTTTGGAATATTTTGTACCGGCTCTGACCTGTATGGTGACATCTTCGACCTCTTTACAGTCCTTGGGAAACTGATCGGTATTTTCATACATCACCATACCATCCATATCCATGCGCATTCCTTTCATATGATGATGCTGCTGAGCCTGTTCTTCAGCTTTAATGACAGTGCTGACCATAAAGGCCAGCATCATGACAAATAAATTAATCTTCATGATTGGCCTCTTTTTTTGCAGTTTTGTTTTTAAAAAATATCAACATGGCAATAAACAAGAGAACCTGAAAAACCAAAATCAGTATCTGGGTTTTTTCCATATTCCAGTTAAAATAATTTTCCGGTTTTTGCTTCGTTATCTCAATATCGCCATAAAACCGCTGCTCATCCGAAAGATTCCAGACTGGATATTTTTTTTGATAAAACTCCTGGGTAAAAAACGGACTGACATCCACCCCCTGCAATTTCGGCATGCCGTTGGGCCCTAGAAATGATTCAAAAGCAACGACGCTGATATGCCCGCCCGGGTAAATTCCATTCGTTGTCACACCCAGCTCATTATGATCATGATATGTCCAGATGCCCTCTCCCATATTATTCAAGCCGTCATTATGGGCGTAAAGAGCCAAGTCGACCCGCTGGGCAGGGCCTAAGGTGAATACATCCCGCTGAATCTGCGCCTCAGGTTTCAAACGCACCCCATCATAATGGGTCGCGGTCGGCTTGAATCCGTGCATATGCAGGGCAAGCGGCTGCTCGCCGGCATTAAAAACCCGCAGCTTTAGTTTTTCTTCCGGTTTTATCACCACTAAAGAATCCCGCAAGGTATAAGGGAATGAATGCCCGTTCAAAATAAAATATTCGGGCGTTCTCTCGGTAATATTGTATTCACGGTTAAATGCTTTGGCTAATAGCCTTGAATCATTATGCTGCTGCACCAGATTATGTAATTCCCTGTCAAGATCCTGATATTGCAAATCATATTCCTGACTGAATTGTTCACTAACCGCATTTGATGAATGTCGCACAAAGCCTGCGCCGATATTAAAGGTCTGTACCCAGTTATTCGGCCGGTTTTCTTCAACAATAAACATACCAATCAAGCCCATCATGATATGAGTATGAGCCTGCACATGACAGTGATAAATCATTGTCCCCGGCTGTCTGGGAGATAATTCATAACTGAACTGATGCCCCGGCAGAGTCAGTTTGTTGCTGGTTTGCGGAACCCCATCATTGCCCACCCCATCGGCTCTTTGAAACGGATGATCGACACCATGAAAATGAATGCTATGGGGAAAATAATGTGAATTTTCCAGTGTAATAATGACTTTGTCCCCCTGCTCCACCCGTATGGATGGCGAAGGCATACGCAGCAAAGGATTGGCCTTGATACTGGCGGCGCTCATATTGGACATGCCCCGGCTTTTAGGGGCAAAAGCCCAGAATCCCGGCTGAATACCCGGGGCAATATTATATTGCGTGACCGGCGTTTTTAAATCAGGGGAATAGCCATTTAATTCAATAACTTCCAGACGGATATGAATTTCATCCGGATCGCCGTCGCCATCAATATCATTCTTCTTTATCACAGCATCCTGAGCGATACGGGTATTCATCAGGGTATGCATGGAAACATTATTGCTACCTCTGACAAAAACGGCAACCGCATAAGGATTATCTGGCTCACAAACCGGTGTAGGGGCAATATTCACCCCTTCAATCTTATAGGCTTGTCGCCACTCGGCAACGGCAGTTTCCGGACAAAACGGTTCTATTTTTCCTAAAAAACTGTCGATTGTTGCCGGCGGTTTATTATATTGAGCATGACTTAAAACGGAAAAAATCAGTAAAAACCCACTGAAAACAATATGACTTAACTTCATTAAATAGTTTCCTGTTGAAAACTCGCAGTACTTCTCAGGAAATGACCTTTTCAAAGATTTGAACGTATTTCCCCCTCGTCATTGCTGGCTGATTAATGCCAGCCGCCATACTGCTTGGTCGGATCGCCGCGGAAGCCCGTCGTTGTTTTATTGGCATCCGGCACATGAACCGTGCTTTCGGCCGCCAGCACCATATTATTGTGAGTATAGCCGCCCATTTCCTTGGCTTTTTTAGCAATCAAGGTAGTCAGATCATTGATATCGTACTGAGTCATGGATGAATAAACCACGACTGAAATCATTTTCTCCACTCCTTCCGCCTGTTCATCAGGATAGAAAGTCAAAATAACAGGCAATTCAGTTCCTGCCGGAATAGTAATGGCAAAATGACTATCGTCTTTAAGAGTAGTCGAAGCAACTAATTTCCCCTGGCTGTCTGTTGCTTTGATTTCACCCTGACTGATAGGGCCTTTTTTATTACTGACCTGCCCTGTCAATGTGGTTTCCTGCTTAAACTGCTGTTTTTTCTGCTGCGTATAAGCGCTCATTTTATTGTTTTTATTATCGCTGTCGCAACCGCTTATGCCGCCGACCGCCAATACGATGGTGACAACGGGTAGAGTCTTTTTAATTATTGATATGTTCATGTTTACCTTCCTCTTTAATTTTTGTACACACTCATTTTTTAAGCTTTATCGTAATAATAAGAAGTTCTTTTATAAACTGTTTTTCTTACTACACAGTGTATTCAGCTATTTAATATCAGTCACTGACTTCTTTAAATACGCAGAGTGCGTCACCTGTTTTTATTGAAATATTTCCTCATCATTAAGATAACAGCCCGGGTCTTCCTGCCAGGCATCCTGATAAATCTGTTGTGCCCGCACCCGGGTATTGCCATTACAGATTGCCTGATAATGGCATTGTTGGCAACGCCCTTTTAACGGCCTGGGCGATGCCTTAAGCCCGGCCATCAACGGGTCTGAAACATCCTGCCATATTTCCGAGAACGGTCGCTCACGCACATTTCCCAGATTATAATGCCACCAGAAAGTATCAGGATGGACATTGCCCAGATTATCAATATTCGCCACATTGACGCCTGAAGCATTTCCACCCCATTGTTCAAGTTTGGCTTTTACTAGATTAACGGATTCGGGAAAAAGTTTCCTGACCCAGTGTAAAAAAAACACAGCATCAGCATCATTATTACCCGTTACGACCTCACGCTGTATGCCACGCTTTTCCCAATCCAGACAGGCGGTAAACAATTGTTCCATCACATCCCGGGTCATATTAAAAAACGCATCCTGACCACGGTTCTTATTGCCCCGCCCGCCATAGTTCAAATGCGAAAGATAAAACTTGTCTATGTCTTCATCTTCCAGCAATTGTAATATACCCGGAAAATCATCAACATTATCTTGAGTCAGTGTAAAACGCACACCCGCTTTAATCCCGTTTTGCTGACAAAAATGTAAACCTTGCATCGAGGCAGCAAAGGAGCCCTGTTTTTGCCTGAAGCGGTCATGTGTTTCGCCAATGCCATCCAGACTGATGCCTATATACTGATAACCAATACGGGCAATTTTTTCGATATTATCCTGAGTAATCAGAGTGCCATTAGTCGACAATGCAACATAAAAACCTTTTTGTCTGGCTGACTCGGAGATTTTAAAAATATCCGGATGTAACAAAGGCTCGCCACCTGACAGAATCAATACCGGCACGCCAAAGTCCTTTAAATCATCCATCACATGAATAATTTCATCGGTCGTTAATTCACCCGGAAAATCAATATCTGCCGACGTGGTATAACAATGTTTACAAGTCAGGTTGCAGCGCCGAATCAAGTTCCAGATAACCACGGGGCCTGAGGGTTTGCGTGAAGGTTTTAACGGGGTGGGTTCAAGCACTTCCCGCATATACTGGCTGAGTCTGAACATTAGCCTGAAATCCTTAAGCCGGTTTTTTTTAAAATCCGGGTGCTCAATAACACATCCTGCCCCCGATTATAATCCCCCAGCAATTGACTGATTTGATCAACTTGGGCCTGCAACCCCTGTTGACTCTGACTATGCACCATGGCAAACAGATTATAGGGCCACTCGGGTAAATGCCGGGGCCGGTGATAACAGTGGCTGACAAAATTCAATTCACCAATCTGTTTTCCCAGCTTGTCTACGACTTCATCATCGATATTCCAGACTGTCATGCCGTTATAACGATAACCGAGGCGATAATGATTCGGTACTGCAGCAATACGGCGGATAATACCGAGCGCCTGCATGTTTTTTATCCGGGAAATAAGCTCCTGCTGAGAAATACCCAATTCATCGGCAATTTTTAAATAGGGCTCAGATACCAAAGGCAAGCCGGCCTGGGTCATGACAATAATTTGCCGGTCTATGGAATCAATCATCCGACTTCCAGCCTCAAACCGACAAAATATTCCTGAATTTTAGGCATGTTATACACCGGCAACCCCGTTTTTCGCTCAATTTCCCGTAAGCTGTATTCCATTTGTTCGATTGTTTCTGTCGCCAGGACAAACCACATATTCAGCTCATGCTGGCGCTGGTAATTATGAGCCACTTCAGCAAAGCTGTTGACGATTCCGGCGACTTCATCAAAACGATGTTCCGGTACTTTCAGCGCTGCCAGGGTTAATGCGCCACCCATTTTTTCAGCATGAAAAAGCGGCCCGAAACGCGATAAAACACCGCTACTTAATAAGGCATCCAGCCTTTGCAGCAAAACCTGTTCGCTGATTCCCAATTGTTCAGCCACCTGCCGGTAAGGATGCTCACAAACCGGAAAATCCTCTTGCAGATAATTGATAATGGCCTTGTCCAGCTTATCCATCAATTCCGGCCACTTGTTTGCTTAACAATTTATAAACGGCGCCACGCTGTTTAAAACAACGCTTGCTGAATAAAATCTCACACGGATACTGCGACAAATCACAATGTTCAATCAATTCATCAAGCTGCTGCAAGACCCGCTGTTTATTCTTGCCATGAATCATACAATACAAATTATAAGGCCACTCCGGAAGCTGTCGGGGGCGCTGATAACAGAGCGATACAAAAGACATCCGGCTGATTTTATGGCCAGCTTCATCCACCCGGTTCTTCGGCACATCCCAGACTATCATGGCATTGGCGGTAAATCCCAGCTTTCGATGATTGACAATCACCCCAAGACGCTTAATCAGCCCCGTCATTTTTAAATACTGTAGTCGTTCAATGACTTCAGCCTCATTCAAGGATAACTGTCTGGCAATAGTTTCATAAGGTCGGCTGCATATCGGCAGGCCGTTCTGTATGGCTTCAAGCAGTCTGAAGTCCGTTTCATCCATCAATCCAGCTCCAAATCAAAACCCAGATTGATGTAATAATCTTCCAGCAATGGAAATTGCAGCGTTTTAAGTTGCGTCTGCCGCTCTATCTGTTCAATCACCTGTTGCAAATGACGAGAATCCTCGGCCACCAACACAAACCACAAATTCAGCTCATTATCCCGCTCATAATTATGATTGACTTCCGGCAACCGACTGATCATGTCTGCCACCTCGGTCAAACGGTCTTGAGGAATACGCATGGCCACCAGCATACTTTTTCCAATCCGGTTGGGACGGATTACTGCACCGATGCGATGAATAAAGCCCTGCTCAGTCATCACCTGAAAAGCGCTCATCACCTCTTCTTCCGTTACCCCCAATATATTGGCAATACTTAAAAACGGACGGGGAGTCAACGGTAAATCCTGCTGAAAATCATTCAGCAATTGCTTGTATAAAGAAGAAAGCGCCATTACAAACCCAGTTTATAAGCGCGGGAAGTAAAAAATATACCGCTGGGCTTTTGAGCCGGTAACACAGCTACCGGGTTGAACTGTTCGGTCTCATAAACAACCACTTTATCCTCATCGCGGACTGAAACCCAGACCTGCTCCCCTCTGGGGGTAAATTCCATATGTAAAACAGCCTTACCCGGCTCCAGTTTACGGATTTTTTTCATCGCCTTAACATCAATCACTTCGATAAAGCGGTTATCCGGAAAAGCATAATTTACCCAGATTTGACGACCGTCCGGCCTGGCCATGACAAATACAGGTTGCCCGAGTACCGGAATTGCAGCGACCTGTTTCCATTGCTGCGTATCAATAACAAGTACCTCATGCCTACCAATGGCAGGTGCAAACATAAGATTTCCGGCAACCGCCCAGCCTTCAAGATGAGGCATTTTATAAACCGGTAATTTCTCATCCTGTTTGCCATAATCGGCCAGAATACGTTTGACACCCTGCTCAGGCTGCCATAAATCCAGCAAAGCCATGCCATTGTCGCCAAACAACCCGGCAATATAATAGCGGCCATCCGGCGACAGCAATGCATCATAAGGTTGCCGGCCAATATTCTTAAATCGCTGAATAACAGGCTGATGAATATCTTTTACATCCACCAGCCATATTTCTCCGGCATCATAAAGGCTGAAGACAAAGCGCTGCCCCGGCGCATCAACCAGTCCAACCACTTTTGAGCGTTTACCCTCAGCATAATCCGCAGGAATTTCCAGTAATAACTCCAGCGTCTTGCTGGAAAAGATTTTAACCCCGCCGGGCGTATAATTGGATACGGCAATCAACGAGCCATCCTGGGAAATCGCCCCGCCAATGCTGTTACCAGCCTGGATGATTCTTTTATCAATCTGGTCTTTCAGTAAATCAATCTTGCTTAAACCACCATCGCGCCCAAACACATAGGCATAGCGCTGGTCTCTGGAAAAAACTACCGAGGCATGGGATAAATCCCCCAAATTATCAACTTCATTTAAAATCTTGTGCTGGCTGGTATTAACCAGCAATACGCTGCCTGTCGCCCGTTCAATCACCACGCCTAAATCACCGGTTGCGCGCAGCTCAGCTTGCGTCGTGGTTACATAAATCAGAAAAGCGGTGATGAATAAAAAACGCGATAGCATAATGAAGCAAAAATCAGAGAAAAACAGCCATTATTCTACCATAAGCCTCTCACACTTCGAGAGGCTAAAAAAACATTGACAAATGAACTATCCACATCACAGTCAGCTGGGGTAAAAATGGGTACAGATATCTGATTCTGTTGTCAACACATCTAACAAAAATATTATAAGTCTTTGTTTTATATCTATTTTATTTAAAAGTTCAATTTTTATACGATTTAAACACAAAACAGGAAATTCAAGCGCTTGCGGTTATTTTCCGCACACAATCCACAAAGTTATCCACAGCTTTTGTGTATAACTGTTTTTTGCTAAATCTTCTGTCAATTTACGGTAGAATAACGATATTTATCCTCCCCTATTATTATGAAAATCCAGTGGTATCCTGGCCATATGCACAAGGCCAGTAAAGAAATCAAACAAACCCTGCCACAAATTGATTTGATTATTGAAGTGCTGGATGCCCGAATACCCTACAGCAGCCAAAATCCCATGCTGTCGACTTTACGACAGGACACCCCCTGTATTCGCGTACTCAACAAAAATGACCTGGCCGATGCTGAGTTGACCGCCCTTTGGCAAAACTACATGGAACAGGAAAAGGGAATTAAAACACTGGCGTTAACAACCCGGCAACCGGACAAAATAAAACAAATAACCGCCTTATGCCAAAAAATGCTGGCCGAAAAAGTCGCTCAAAATAAAGTCATCAGAACCATGATTATGGGAATTCCCAATGTCGGAAAATCCACTATTATCAATATTCTGGCCGATCGTATCATTGCCAAAACGGGAAATGAGCCGGCTGTCACCAAGCATCAGCAACGTATCAAACTGGGGAATAATATTGTTCTGTCTGACACGCCCGGGGTTTTGTGGCCCAATGTTGAAAATATCCAAAGCGGTTACCGGCTGGCGGTTACCGGCGCCATTAAAGACACCGCCATGCAACATGATGATGTGGCTTTTTTTGCCGCCGAATACCTGCTTAAAGCCTATCCTGAACGGCTTAAACAACGCTATCAGCTAGACAGCCTGCCGGCTTCTGAAGCGGAACTAATGGATATAATCGGCCATAAACGCGGGTGTCTTAAATCAGGAAATCTGGTCGATTACGATAAAACCGGCAAATTGTTATTGCATGAAATCCGTAGTGGCAAGCTAGGTCCCATCACCTTTGAAACGCCGGAAATGATGGAAGCCGAACTTAAGCAGGTAGAAATTTTGCGGGAACAGAAGGCCGCCAAAAAAGCAGCCAGGAAAAAGCAGTTTAAATCCAAAAGGCAATGAGGCTTGCTAAGTGTATGTGACAACAATGTCACATACACTTAGCAGGAAAGTTTTGCTACGCTCTGGACATAAATTTACCGGTGTCCGAATTCACCTTGATGACATCCCCGGTTTCAATATATTCAGGCACCTGAATTTCAAGCCCGGTCGTCAGTACCGCTGGCTTGGTGCGGTTTGTCGCACTGGCACCTTTTAAAGCAGGTGGTGTATCAGTCACTGTCATGGTAATGGCGGTGGGCAACTCAATCCCCAAAGCAGCATCATCAAGCAGCAACATAATGATTCCTTCAAGACCATCAGTTAAATAAGGCACCTGCCCTTCCAGGTCTTCACTGTTCAGGCTGTACTGATCATAGGTTTCAAGATTCATAAAATGATAGGTATCGCCTTCCTGATAAGAATATTGCACCATCACCCGGGAACAATCGGCCTCTTTTAAAAAGTCATCCCCTTTAAACGTCTCATCCAGTTTCTGGCCGGTTTTCATGTGAGCAAAACGAATTTTATAAAGGGTTGATGCCCCTCTGGATGTTGGATTTCTGACCTCAATGGTTTTTACAGCAAAAGGCTCACCCTCAATCTCAACGGCGGTACCTTGTTTCAGTTCACTGGCTTTAGGCAATGTCTTGTCCTCAATAATTAAAAATCAGGCAAGAAAATAGCATATCTTGGGCCCCGGCAACAATATAATCTCCTTAAAAAGATATTTTTATCGTCGCAGATAATACAGGCCGTTATAATTAAGGAATTTCTCAACATCAACTTAACCATAGTGGCGAATCAACCCCAACAATATACTTGGAAATATATCTATAAAGTGGCGCTTGAGCATAAGAAAGAACTGATTATTGCTCATATTATTGCCCTGCTTGCAACGATTGCCAGTGTACCGGTGCCCTTGTTAATGCCTTTGCTGGTCGATGAGGTGCTACTGGGGCGGCCGGCTGAAATTGTCGGATTTATCAATCGATTTTTACCCGGCCAATGGCAGCAACCCGCTATTTACATCGGCATAATTCTGCTCACCAGTTTTTTGTTACGCCTGATTTCGCTGGTTTTTAATATCATTCAGACCCGGCAATTCAGCTTTATTGCCAAAGATGTGATTTTCAGAATCCGTAAAAACCTGATTAACCAGTTACGGTTTATCTCCATGTCGGAATACGAAAGCCTTGGCAGCGGCAATGTGGCCGCTCATCTGATAACTGACCTGGATACCCTGGATAATTTTATCGGCACCACTATCAGCAAGCTGCTAATGGCCTGCCTGACGGTCATGGGAACGGCCGTAATACTGCTGTGGATGCACTGGCAACTGGGGCTGTTCATTATTTTCCTGAACCCGGTTGTCATCTTTTTCGCCCGTTCAATCGGTTCACACGTTAAAGAGCTTAAAGCCAAAGAAAATTCAGCTTATGGCATCTTCCAGCAATCCTTAACCGAAACCCTGGAAGCCATTCATCAAATCCGCGCCAGTAACCGGGAAAAATACTATTGCCAGAAACTTATAGACTCCGCCAAAAATGTCAAACAGCATTCAACCGCCTTTGCCTGGAAAAGCGATGCAGCCATTCGCTTGAGCTATCTCGTTTTCCTGCTGGGGTTTGATATCTTCCGCGCCATTGCCATGCTGATGGTGCTCTATTCCAACCTATCAATTGGGCAGATGCTGGCGGTTTTCGGCTACTTGTGGTTTATGATGGCCCCGGTTCAGGAAATACTGGGGATACAGCAGGCTTTTTTCTCCGCCAAAGCCGCATTGAAGCGTATCAACCAGCTTAATTCCCTGAAACAGGAACCCCACTACCCTCACCTGGAAAATCCTTTCATCAAACAACCTACTGTTTCAGTCAAAATCGAAAATCTGCATTTTCGTTATAAAGATGAAGCCGTTTTAAACGGTATTAATCTGAACATTAAAAAAGGCGAAAAAGTCGCACTGGTAGGCGCCAGCGGCGGCGGCAAATCGACACTGGCACAAACCCTGATTGGTCTGTATCCAGCAGAAAAAGGGATGATTTATTACGATAATGTTCCCATCAGCCGCATAGGACTGGAAGTAGTGCGGGAACATACCGCAACCGTACTGCAACATCCGGCTCTTTTTAACGATACGATTCGTATGAATCTGACTCTGGGCCGTACAATTTCTGATAAAGAACTATGGCAGGCATTGGAAATTGCCCAGCTAAAAAACACCATAGAAACGCTGGAAAAAGGTCTGGATACGGTTATTGGTATGCATGGCATGCGCTTATCGGGTGGACAGAGACAACGCCTGGCCATTGCCAGAATGATCGTCAGCAAACCTAAAGTTGTCATTCTGGATGAAGCAACTTCAGCACTGGACAGCAAGACCGAACATCAGTTACATCAAGCTTTACGAGAATTTTTGCACAACAAAACCACTATTATTATTGCCCACCGGCTAAGCGCTATTAAACAGGCCGATCATGTCTATGTATTTGAACAGGGAAAAATTTGTGAACAAGGCAATCATGACAGCCTGATTCAGAAAAACGGCCTGTATGCTAAACTCTATGGCGAATATCAATAATCAGAGCCTATGGAAAAATACGACCTGCACAGCCACTCAACCGCATCTGACGGCTCATTAACCCCAAGCCAGCTGGTAACCCGCGCCCACGAAAAAGGCGTAACAGCACTGGCACTAACCGACCATGACACCACCAATGGATTGGAAGAAGCCCAACGCACAGCGCAAAACCTGGGCTTACGATTAATACCCGGCATTGAACTGTCGGCAAGCTGGCAGAAACATTGCCTGCATATTGTCGGCTTGGGCATTGACCCAACAAACCCGGTATTACAGGCTGGTATTGAAAAACAGCAACAGCTGCGCTCACAGCGTGCCCTGAAAATCTCTGAAAAACTGGAGAAAAAACGGATATTCGGTGCTTTTGAAGCAGTCGCCCAAAAAGCCGGCAGCGGCATGATTACCCGCCTGCACTATGCTGATTTCCTGGTGGAAAACCAGCATGTTGAATCACAGCAACAAGCTTTCGATAAATATCTTGGACAGGGTAAATCAGCTTTTGTCTCCACCACCTGGGCCAGCCTGGAAGAAACCATACACTGGATTACAGAAAGCGGTGGCATTGCAGTCCTGGCACACCCGCTACGCTACAAACTGACGACCAGCAAACTTAAAAAAGCATTAACCGCTTTTAAACAGGCCGGTGGAAAAGGCATCGAAGTCGTTACCGGTCGAAGTTCGCCCGACGACATTCATCGTTCCTTGCATTTTGCCAGACTGTTTGAGCTGTCTGCTTCACAAGGCTCTGATTTTCATAACCCTGCCAACGAATGGGTGGAATTAGGCAGACTGGCAGACATGCCCACCGGCATACAACCGGTATGGGAAATGGAAAATATTCAAGGCTTAACTATTTACCCTTAAATATATTGCTCTAATGCATAAATAATGATATTGATAAGGCTCCTGAAATTGTTTACACCAAGGAGTACACATGGCTATTGCAAAAGTAACCGAAATTACCGCCAGTTCGAAAAAGAGTTTTGAAGATGCGATTGAAAAAGGAATTAAAAGAGCTGGGAAAACAATTAGAAATATTGAAGGTGCCTGGATTCAGGATCAGAAAGTAGTGGTTAAGAATGACAAAATTGTCGAATATCGGGTTAACATGAAACTCAGTTTTGTGCTGGATGACAAATAAATTTATCTGCCGGG
>CAYLNS010000002.1:36033-43202 GCA_964385115.1 uncultured Methylomarinum sp. | reverse complement strand
CTGATTTTCTCAGCGCCTTGTTAAAACATCAATGCAAAGATGCTTTCGGCCTGCTCCCATTCAGCAGAACCGGGATTTTTCAATTTTGGATGAACCAGTTTTAATAATTTTGCCAGTGTCACTGTCAAGGCACCGACGACTTCGGGTAATTTTTGCTCCACTTCTTCATTATACTCTAAAGCTAATGGAGGCAGTTTTGCCAGGTTTTCGAGAATGACGCTTAATTCCAGTTCTTCATCCAGGCTTTTAAAATACTGAATCTGTTCCTGTAACCCTTTTGTTATCGGTAAATCCTGTATTTCAATAATATCGCGCAAATTGGCTTTTGCGTTCGCCTGGCCTCGAATCATCAGGTCATAAACCTGTTGGTTAATAAAATCTTCCAGTCGTTTTACATCACTTTTATCAATATCCAGTGATGCGCTTTCCCGGAAGAGTCTTTCAAATTGTTTAACAGCCATTACCATCGTTATTTTCCTTATATTCAGTTAAAAAATTACTTTCATTTCTTAATATGGGTCGCTGTTTTCGAAAAACAAGCCCCATCAGGAATAATAAGGTGTTTAGGGAATCGCTGATTTATTCAGCGCTTCCTTAGACAGTTAAACAGCTTCGAAACCGTTAATGAACCACCCATTCATCCTGGCGGATAATTTGATTGACGACATCCTCCAATTTATGAATTTTATCAAAATCCAGTGTTCGGCCGTCAAACATATCCATCACCTTTTCATTAAGCTCTTTTCTTGCTATTTCAGTCAAATTCAATTCTTTGTCTACATCCAGTTCCATGACATCCATATCCAATGCTTCCGCAATGACGAAATATGCCGACATGGTCATCATGTTTTTTACTGAATCCAATTCATCTTTACCCATTTTTCCACACATTTTTTGCTCCTAAGCCAGTTTGAATACATCTCATAGCTTAGAAGTCATGCCTGCTAAAAAACCGGAAGCAGCTCCGTTTTTTTAATTCAGGATTGTGATTAATAACGCAATTTTAATTATTGAGGGACGATGGCCTGGGCTTGCTGGTCTGCATGATAGGAAGAGCGCACCAACGGAGCGCTGGCGACTTGTTGAAAGCCCAGTTCGGTGGCTATTTCTGCATATCGCTTGAACTGGTCGGGGTGGATATATTCTTCGACGGCCAGATGATCTTTACTGGGTTGCAGGTATTGTCCTAAAGTCAGCATGCTACAGCCATGGGCCAGCAAATCCCGCATCACCGCGATAACTTCTTCCTGTGTTTCACCAATTCCCAGCATAAGACCGGATTTACCTGGAATTTCAGGCGCTTTTTCCTTAAATGCCTGCAATAAATTTAATGATTCCTGATAATCAGCGCCGGGTCTGGCCTTACGATACAGTCGTGGGACTGTTTCCAGGTTATGATTAAAGACATCACAGGGTGTTGCCGCCAGAATATCTATGGCTATTTTTTGTCGCCCTCGAAAATCCGGAACCAGAATCTCGACCCGGGTTTCAGGAGTTGTTTGTCTGATCGCCTGGATACATTCGGAAAAATGCCCGGCACCGCCATCTCTTAAGTCATCACGGTTTACCGATGTAATCACCACATATTTAAGGCCCATTTGCTGGATGGTGCTGGCCAGATTAGCCGGCTCGTCTTTGTCCAGCATTTGCGGTTTGCCATGCGCCACATCACAAAAAGGACAGCGCCGGGTGCATAAATCCCCCATAATCATAAATGTCGCTGTCCCCTGGCTAAAACACTCCCCCAGATTAGGGCAGGCCGCCTCTTCGCAAACGCTATGCAGATGATGTTGTCTTAAGGATTTTTTGATACGGGCAACGCGATCACCCGCTGGAACTTTGATGCGTATCCAGTCTGGCTTGCGCAGAATCTCATCTTTTTTCTCAACTTTTACCGGAATACGGGAGAGTTTGTCGGCATTGCGTTGATGAGTTTGTGGAGTTGATCTGGACGGTGCATTGATAGTCATGTGGATAAATCCTGGAGAAGCGAAGAAACAACAGGCAATGCCAATGCCTGTAATGATACGTCTATACCCTGATCAAAAAGCTGTGTGACCTTGAGCCCCGGATAACCACAAGGATTGATTGCCTGGAAAGGCGTCAAATCCATATGATTATTCAAGCTCAGGCCATGATAACTGCATCCTTTTTTTATGCGCAAACCGATTGAGCCGATTTTCTCGTTATTAATGTAAACGCCGGGCGCATCTGCTTTTGCCTGGGCCTTTAAGCCATATTGAGCCAGGGTTTGAATCATGGCATTTTCCAGAATACTGACCAGTTGCCTTGGCCCAATGTTTTGACGCTTGATGTCTATCAACAGATAAACAAGCAACTGTCCGGGTCCATGATAAGTCACCTGCCCTCCCCGGTCTGTTTCCACAACTGGAATGGCGCCTGGGCTTAACAAATGTTCTTTTTTGCCGTTTAAGCCTAAGGTAAAAACGGGGGGATGTTCTACCAGCCAGATTTCATCAGCCGTATCAGCTGCACGTTGCACGGTAAAGTCACGCATTTGCTGCCAGACATGACTGTAGGGCTGGCAGCCTAAGTCCTTTATTTTAATGCACACCCTACAATGCCATTAACACATCCGGATGTTCGGTCAGGCTATGATAAATCGCATCCAGCTGCTGTTTACTGGTGGCGTTGATAACCACCGTAACTGCGGTATATTTACCCCCTTTACTCGGCTTGCTGCTGACATCGCCTTCTTTGATATCATCAACATGCGGGCGAATAATTTCAACAATCAGGGCATCAAAATTATCTGAACTTTTGCCCATTGCCTTTACCGGAAACTGGCAAGGAAATTCCAGTGCTGTATCTTCTGTCATGATTGTGCCTTTTTATAATCTTGAAAAAGCTGATTCATTGTTTTCCATTGCTCACCGGCCACACCGCCTCCCACGTTGTTTCCATCCAGTTCTACAACCGGAACAATTTCCCGCGTTGAGCTGGTCAGCCATATTTCACTGGCTGATTGCAATTCCTCAAGTGAAATTCTGGCCTCTGTCAGCGGAATATTGTTGCCTTTTGCAAGCTCAATTATTACCTCACGGGTGATACCCGGCAAGATTTCACCGGTTGTTTCGGGTGTTACCAGGATGCCATCAATAACGGCAAAAATATTACTCGCTGCGCCTTCAGTCACATAACCGTTTCTAAGCAAAATCGCTTCGGCACATCCTTGTTCAACTGCCTGCTGTCTTAGCAACACATTAGCCAGCAGTGTGGTGGCTTTAACGTGACATAATTCCCAGCGGCTGTCGTCCATGGTCAATGCCTTAACGCCTTTATCTCTCTCGGCAAAATGTTTGATATCAGAACACATGGCAAAAATGGTAGGCTCTACTTTTGCCGGAAAAGCATGATCCCGGGTTGGCGCTACGCCACGGGTAATCTGCAAATAGATATATTGATCCTGATTCCCGGTTAATAATGGCTTTAATATCTCAGCCCAATATTGTTCATCATAATCCAGCGATATGCGGATATTATCCAGACTGTTCTGTAAACGCTTTAAATGATCGGCAAAGCGAAAAAACTGGCTGTTATAGACGGGAATCACTTCATAAACGCCATCGCCAAACAAAAAGCCCCGATCCAGCACAGAAACTTTGGCCTCAGATAGGGGAAGGTATTCCCCATTAAGAAAAACTTTTTTATCCATTAGCGATCCAGCAATAGTAAGGCTTCATCATAAATCCGCTGAAAAAAACTGCCCTTATTTACTTCATCCAGCGCCACCAGCGGCTTACTGACAATTTTTTCGTCCATCAGACTGACATTCAACAATCCCCTTTCCTCACCTTTTTTCACCGGTGCAATAATCCGTTTATCGACCACTGTTTCAGCTTTTAAATCATTGGCATATCGTCTGGGAATAGTAACGAACAAATCTTCATTAAGACCTAATGATAATTGTTTGCGATCCCCTTTCCAGACCCGCGTATCGACAATGGGTTTATTGGCTTCATAAAGCTTATGCGTTTCAAAAAACCTGAAACCGTAATTTAGCAAGGCCTGGCTTTCATTGGCCCTGGCATTTTCACTGGCAGTTCCCATCACCACTGATATCAAGCGCATACCATTTCGTTTCGCCGATGCCACCAGACAATATCCGGCCTCTTCAGTATGTCCGGTTTTAAGACCATCAACCGATTTATCGCGCCACAGCAATTTATTACGATTATGTTGGGTAATATTATTGTAAGTAAATTCTTTTTGTGAATCCCACTTGTAATATTCTGGAAATTCCTTGATTATCGCCTGCGCCAGAATAGCCAGGTCTCTGGCGGTGGTATAGTGATTTTCCGCCGGCAGTCCGGTACTGTTGACAAAGTGACTATTGGTCATCCCCAGCCGCTCGGCATGCTGATTCATCAATACTGCAAAAGTTGCTTCATTTCCGGCCACATGCTCGGCTAAAGCCACACTGGCATCATTACCAGACTGAATAATCACGCCTTTT
Organism: uncultured Methylomarinum sp.; assembly: GCA_964385115.1. GTDB lineage: Bacteria > Pseudomonadota > Gammaproteobacteria > Methylococcales > Methylomonadaceae > Methylomarinum. Next base: position 38,725 of record CAYLNS010000002.1, on the reverse strand, counting down.
AACAAGTCTTCAATGGAAACCTGTTTATTCACCTCCACAAACATCCGTGAACCCGGGGTCCGCCAGGCTTTTTTACTGATGGTTACTTTTTCATCCAGGCTCAAATGACCATTGGCCAATTCCCTGAAAACCACATAAACAGTCATCAGTTTCGTCAGACTTGCAGGCGGCAAACGCTTATCGGCATTTTTTTCAGCCAAAACCTTATTGCTGTCGAAATCCATTAGCAGATAACTGCTAGCGGCAATACTGGGAGCCGGTGGAATCAAAATATTACCGGCACTGGCAAGTGGTATCCAGAATACCAACAAAAACAACAGGCTGGTGTTACGAAGAATTTGAATGCTACTCATTGAGTTATTTTTTACCAAAAATCTTAGTGTCATTGTAACCACCCAGCACATTTATTAAATCATTTCAAATCAGTTGCTTACAGAAGTAAGTGTAGGTGACAGGGGTATCACATTCAAGCCTGTACGGATGTGTACGGCGTCTTCTGCAGTAAGTGACCGATGTTAAATACCTAAATACGCTGACTGGTTACGTGTAATTATCTATTGTATCACTGCTGGACAGACTCGGAAAAAGCATCAGTCCCCAACGACCAGGTGGATACTTTTAAACCCCGCATTCATCAGTCTCTGCGAGATTTTATCGGCAGCTACCAAAGATTCTAACGGCCCTAGTTGAACCTTGTAAAACCCCTGAGATATTTTTAATCTCGCTTTGGCATCCGCCACTTGGGTGAGTTTTTGCTGTAGCTGTCGGGCATTGAACGGATCGCTAAAAGCGCCGACTTGTAAATACAGTTTATCCTTTCCGGTATTTACTTCCGGCTTTGCCGTTATTTCTGGATTTTCCCCAGGTTCAATGGCCTTTATTTCAACAGGTCCGGTTCCTGTTTTCTGAATACCCAGCTTAACGGCAGCTGCATAGGATAAATCGATAATTCTGCCTTCATGAAACGGCCCTCTGTCATTGATTCTGACCACCACACTGCGATGGTTTTTTAAATGCGTCACCCGAACATAACTGGGAATCGGCAAGGTTTTATGCGCGGCCGTCATCGCATACATATTATAGGTTTCTCCATTGGCCGTTTTTCGGCCATGAAACTTGGTGCCATACCATGAGGCCAAACCACGCTGGGTAAAGCCCTTGCTTTCAGCCAATGTGGTATACCGCTTTCCAAGTACTTCATAACTCGCCGGGTTACCCGCCCGGGTTCTTTTTTCATGTCGTGGAACCGCATCCCGGATAGCGTGAATATCAATGGGCACGGAAGCCGGCGCACTATCACTTACCTGGGAAGTCCCCGAACACCCTGTTACAACCAGACCTGTCAAAACACAATAAAAAATCTTTTTCATGAAATCTTCTTCAACTCAACTAATCTATACGTTTCAATTATATAGCATATTTTGTTGTGTTTTTAATATAACTGGGCAGCGTTTCAAATATATGCCCACCAAGCGCTGCCAGAAAGCCCTTAGTATAAACCGGTTTTTTTAATCTCACGGATTCTGATAATATAAGCAGTTAATTTATCAATAACTATCGGACAAAAGATCATGGCCTTTGTAGTCACTGAAAACTGTATTAAATGTAAATATACTGACTGTGTTGACGTTTGCCCTGTTGATTGCTTTCATGAAGGGCCTAATTTCCTGGTCATTGACCCGGAAGAGTGTATCGATTGCACATTATGTGAACCTGAATGCCCAGCCAATGCAATTTTTGCAGAAGATGAATTACCTGCTGATCAGGAAAAATTTATTGAAATCAATGCAGAACTGGCTAAAGACTGGCCGGTCATCACTGAAGTGAAAGACCCTCTGCCGGATGCCGATGACTGGAACGGAAAACCTGGCAAGCTGGATTTGCTGGAAAAATAATTTATCAAGCAGACTGGTACGACAGCATTTTTACATTGCTGTCGTGCTGGCCTGTTCAAAAAAACCATCCCCATTCTCCGCTCAAATTTTTAAAACCCCATCCACTTATTTTCCTGAATTGCTCTGCTATACTTTGATTAATTTTGTATCAGACAGGAGCATACCATGAGACTTCACACTAAACTTTCTATTTTCAAATCAGCCCTGGTTGTTTTTTTATTATTATGCAGTGTATCGGTACAGGCTGATGAGGAAGACAGTTACGGGGAAATAGTAGGCCATAAAGCATTGAACGGCTTTACCAATATGACGACGGCCGTGCTGGAAATACCCAAAAACATTATCAATACAACCAACGAAAGCAATATTTTTTATGGTGTGGTGGGCGGTCTGTCCAAAGGCATTATCAACACCCTGGGCAGAATGACCAGTGGCCTGACTGATTTTATTACAGCCCCTATCCCAACCAAGCAGTTCGTCCACCCCGCCTATATCTGGGATGATTTTGACCAGGACACCACTTATGGAAAAGTGTTTCGTTTAAAAAAAGAACAGCAATAAAACGTAACAACTCACATAATTGACTCTGGTCGACTGTCGAATTATTGACAAACAACGCCTCCTGTCACTCATCATTTTTTATCCGCTTGATTGAACCGGACATCAGACACATCGCCATTGTGTCTGATGAAGGTTTTCAGCCCGCCTTAACACTCTCCGTTAAAATCTGGAAGTAAGTCAAAAAATGCTTTAAAGAGTCGCTGATTTAATCACGATTCCTGTGGCACAAGGATGTG
>CAYLNS010000002.1:0-35933 GCA_964385115.1 uncultured Methylomarinum sp. | reverse complement strand
AAAATGCTTTAAAGAGTCGCTGATTTAATCACGATTCCTGTGGCACAAGGATGTGTCACCAAAATCAATGGCTGCAAGCCATCGATTTTGTGAACAAAGCGGAAATCGTATCTGCTTTGCGGTCGCCCTGACATCCTCTAAAGAATAGCCATCATTATCCCGACATCCGTCAAAAAAACCACACTTCGTCACTTATTAAACGTCCTTAGCCCCTCGAAAACCAACACCCCGCCTCATCTCAAAAAAGTGGCACAATTTATGCTGAACTAATGACAACTGTCAAATTTAATGAGGTAATAATTATGTCCAGTGGATTAGTCATAAACACCAATGTCAGCTCTTTGAACACACAAAGGCAATTAACCAAGACTAATGATGATTTGTCTATGGCCATGGAGCGCCTGTCTTCAGGCTTGCGCGTCAACAGCGCCAAGGATGATGCCGCAGGATTGGCTATCGCCAATGCTATGACATCCCAGATCAGGGGGATGACAGTTGCCACCCGGAATGCCAATGATGGCATTTCTTTGGCACAAACTGCTGAAGCTTCGATGGGCGTTCTGACATCAACCATGCAGCGAATGCGTGACCTGGCAGTGCAGGCTGCTAATAATGGCGCTGTAACCAGCTCAGACAGGGAAAAATTGCAAGCCGAATTTCAACAGCTTAATGATGAACTCTCGCGTATTGTCAGAAATACTGAATTTAATGGCAAAAAAATTCTCAACGGCAGCCTGTCTACAGGTGTTGTGTTTCAGGTGGGCGCCAACACCGCAGCAGATAATCAGATTTCACTGAATATAGCCGACCTGTCAACAGCACTCAGCTTTGTAACAGCCGCAAGTATTGGCTCCAATGCCACCACTTCCTATGTGTTATCCGCTATTAATGTCATAGATACCGCCATAAAGGATATTGATACCTCCCGGGCAAAACTGGGGGCTATTCAAAATCGTCTGATGACGACTATTTCCAATTTGCAGGCATCTGTTGAAAACCAGTCCGCCGCCCGTTCCCGAATCATGGATACCGATTTTGCCGCTGAAACGGCAGCTTTAAGCCGCAGTCAGATTTTGCGGCAAGCCGGTACCGCAATGTTAGCGCAAGCCAATCAGAAGTCACAGGATGTTCTCTCTTTACTCAGATAAACAAACTGAGTTTATATGCTATTGTTTCTTAGGTATTGCTTGTGTCCATTGTCTTGGGGTTTACGGCACGATAAGGCAAACCTCTGGCAGAAATAAAGCACTAAGGCCGCATCTATTTTTCTTTAATTCATAATCATACATTTATCATGGCAGATATTCAGATCAACCAACTTGCTGCAACATCGTCAAACACTTTAACCAGTAATATGTTTGGTGATCATTTCCTGTATAGCGTTAACCGGGAAACATTTACAAAAGTAAGCTCTCAAGTGGTGTATGACAAAGAATTCAAATCTCTCTTATTCAACGAAGATTCGCTTTATATCATCAGCGGAACTGACTCTGGCTTATTACCGGCTTACATAAAGAAACAGGGCATACCCAATGGGACACATTATTTATTCGTTGAACTGGAAGATATTTTAGCCCAGCTTCACCAGTATTCTTTAATTGAGAATGACCCGGAAGAAAGAATCCACTTTTCAATACCTAAAGACTGGGAAGAAAAAGCACAAGACCTTAAGATAAGGGAATACAGCTATCTGCGTAATGTGTCTCTACAAAAAGCTATTTGCGCCCAGCTGAGTCATATCCCTGAATATACGGAACTCAACTGGGAACTTGCCGCAACATTGGAAAACCTGCATTTCCAATATACCAGTTCATTAGGTTGTAAATTCTTTCTGAAACGGCAAATACAGAATTTAGCGGACAATGTGTTGCCGGCAAAGATACTGGCCGATCGCTATAAAGACAAAACCGGTATTGTCCTGGCCGGCGGCCCTTCCCTCAGTGACATTCTGCCCTGGGTCAAGCAAAACCGCTCCAAATTAGTCATTTTTTCTGTATCCCGTATATCAAAAATACTATTGGATAACCAAATCGAGCCGGACATTGTTGTTTCTGTTGACCCTCAGGCAGAAAATATCGATGTCAGTAAAGAAATGTTTTTTTTCAAAAACAGTATTTTTGTACACTCCTATCATATTGACCCCTCCCTGACCAACCAATGGCCTGGTCAGAAATTTTATCTGGGAAATCGTCTCCCGTGGAAGAGCAAAAACAGCCCGGAAAACTTTCAATCAGCCGCTTCAACCGTTTCCAACAGCGCCCTTTCTATTGCTCAAGGTTGTGGCTGCCGAAGGGTTTTACTCGCAGGTTTGGATTTATGCCTGAGTAAAGAAGGCATCACCCATACTGCTGGGAGTGACGAGGCTGATTTAGGCCCTAACTACAACACTTCTTTATTAGAGCTTGAAACCTATTCCGGAGAAAAACGTTCGTCTGATCCGGATTTTGCGATTGCCTTGCGCAACCTGAACGCACAGGCCGAAAAATTTGCCAAAGAAAATAAAGAAGTCATAAATCTGGCGCAACATGCCGCAAAAGCCGAAAATATCAAACATATCCCGCCAGAAAGCATCAGCTTCACCGAACAAGATACTGAATTATCAGTATCACCCCCACAACCACTGGATTGCGTGACTCCGGAAAAACTCAATCAGTATTACGATATGATTCTGACGGAGCTACAACATGCCATTTTCCAGATAAAATCAATTCTTAAGCTGGCTCAAAAAGCATTAAAAATCAATGAATCCATGTATAACGAAAGGGGTGAAATTGAGAATTATAAAGACAAACGCGATTTGGATAAAATTGAACAACAACTCAAGAAAAAACATAAAAACTTTAGCTTACTGGTCAAAAGCTTTGGTGTGGAAAGCTTTATCCGCATTACTTCCCCTCATGATGACCTCGATTCCTGGACTGCTGAAAAGGCCAAACAAATTGGTAAAATCTATTACGAATCTTTCCAGACAGGCGCTCAGGAACTCCTGGCTCTGATTGATGACAGCATTGCACGCATTAAAGCTCGCCAGGAAGAATTACAGGATGCACCTGATTTTTCTTTGTTACTGGAGCAATGGAAAAAAGATTGCAGTTTCCACCGCGCCTATATCTGGAAAAGTCAGCATCCGGATTATCAGCTGGCAAACGACATAGCGCAGCAATTTGAAGAACTGGAAAATCAATTTCAGACTTTACTGAAGGCGACAGAAACCCGGTTTAAGGCAAAAATTAAAAACAATTCTTCATTGCCTTTATTAAAAACAAAAGCATCACTGCTCTTTAATCATCGTAAAAAGGAAGAACTGGAAAACCTGAGCAATGGCTTAAAACTTCATCATGCTCCTGATTCCCAAAAAGCGCCTTATGAAGCCTTATTAAAAGGCTATATTGCCGATTTGAGCCAGGATATTGAAAAAGCCTTGCAGTATTACAATATTGTCATTGATTCAGAAGAAACCAGTTTATGGGAAGAGGCTTTATTACGGATAACCTCGCTGAGTATCGAACAAGATGATCATGATAACGCTTTACTGGCACTGCGTTGTTTGTCGGAGTTATCGCCAATTTACTTACCTTATTATGCAGAGGCCTGTCGAATTTCTGGCAATATGGTAGAGGCAATCGACAGTTATAATAAGTTTATTGGATTTTTCCCAGACGATACCGTCAGCAAACTACAACTAACTCATTTATATATGGAAATTAAAGTTTATGATGCCGCTGAAATGATGATTGATCACCTATTGAGCCACAACCCGTCAATGGATGCCGCACAACAATTAAAATTGAAAATTACGGCCTTAAAAAACACTGCGTAACAGCACTTATCCATTTGATGAATGACAAAGCTGGGTCAGGCAATACTGAGGAAAACAATGTGTCGCGAAGCCTTTTTTGAAATGTGCTATAGACAATTCCTTTTCAGTAGGATTATCTGACTTATACACGACAGGGCCAATCTTATACCATCTTAAGCCTTTGGCTTTCATTTCTTCAAGTGCCCGATATTGAACCACATGGCCAAGCGGTTTATCAAACAAGGCTCGATTATACGCCGCTACCGAATATACAGCCTCATCCCGAGTCATATAAAAAAAACCAGCCCCCACCATTTGTCGAGCCTTATCCTTTAAATACACAAGAAAGGCGTCACCATTATTAATCGCCTGATATTGCCTTTCCCAGGCTTCAGGGCTGCGTGTTTCACGTCCTGCCGCAGCAATATATAGCTGGTGAAATTCCTCCCAGACAGACTGTTCTCCCTGTTGGTTCAAGACACCAATGTCCCATAGTCTGCTGCCTGAATTAATCAACGGCTTGTAGCTCTTCCTGAATTTCCTTTTGATATCCTCACAGGATAAATCCAAATCAGTATACAGCTCATGTTTCAAACCCGGTTTTGCCCCATTCTCCATTGCTTGTAAATGCCATGGACTTAAGCCAGCATGACACGAGTCTTTAAATGATTCTGCCGACTCCCAGCGGGATATGGAACAGGCCTCACATAATGAACTTAAGAGATGCAGGCATTCCCTGGTTAATCTTTTACATTCTTTGTCAGTCAGGCTGTGTACAAACAGGGGTGGCAATATCGGCATGCCATGGGATGATAATTTCAATACATCATTTTCAGAAGATAAACTCAACGGCCACACACCGTATAATTTATCTTTATTTTTTAATATGATTGAAATATCAATACAGAAATCATCCTGCGTCTGTCTGCATTCCAATAAAAAATCAATCGACGCATGAGAGTAATGAACAGGGATATAAGACAACCCGGTCAATGCCTCATCCCAGCAATTTCGATTTTCATTCCGAAGTAAAAAATCAAACCCAGCCGTCGATAAAACATCTAAAATTCGGGAATACAATTGATTAATCCTGAAGGTTATCGATACAAAAACGCTTAGTTACTACTCAGCACATTTAAAAGAGAAATATATTTAATATCAGTTGCTTGCGGAAAAAGGTATGTGACAAGGATGTCACATTCAAGCCTACACGGATGTGTACGGCGTCTTCTGGAGTCAGTGACTGATATTAAACACATCAATACATTGAGTAATTACAACGCTTAAACATCATTATATGCTTTTACTGATTCCTGCCCTTGTCTAAGTGTTCGTAACTGTTCTTTCGTCTGTTTCTTTTGTTCTTGCAGATTTTGCAGGAATCTTTTATCTTCATCCTGAACCCGCATTATCAATGCTTTGATTGCAGGTTTGTTGTTTTCCGCTTCAATCCCTTGAAAAAATACTTCCAATATTTTTTGACGTCGGGATAAAAGCGCTTCTAATCCCGACCAATCTGAATTTGCCAGGGCCAATTGGATTTCTTTCGAGAAAGCCGTTAAAACGCTATCCAATTCGCTGATTTTATCCATTTTTATTGCGTCAACTCCGGAATGGCATCCCAGGCTGACTTTACCTCTTTCATCAACCCAGCCACTTCATCAAGAATCTCAATACTATTATTTGCCGAGGCTTTAAATAATTGTATATTCAGATATTCATAAAGATCCTTAAGATTAGCGGCAATATCACCGCCTTTTTCCAAATCCAGACCATCAATCAGCCCTCCTACAATCCCAATAGCTTTGGAAATCTGTAGACTCTTTTCCTGATAATCCTGGCGTTGAATGGCGCCTTTAGCCGCATTCACTCTCATCAGAAAGCCATTCATTAACATCTGAATCAGTTTATGTGGACTGGCATCCTCTATGATTGACTCATTATGAATTGCCGCATATTTATTGGCATTATTTCTGTACATATCCGGTCTCATTGGTTATCCCCTTTTCAGTTTAAAGCTTGGCTAATTGCTGGGCCAAATAAGCCCCTGTTGATTGAAATTTCCCAACCGTAATATCCATAGCAATAAACTGTTTCATCAATTGTTTTTGTAAACCATCCAGCCTTAACTGGACTTTATCCCGCTCTTCAGAAAAATTACTGAGTTGTTTATTCAGTGAAGATGTTTGCAAATCAAAAGTACCGCCAGTCTGCAAATATTGATCCAGTCTTGTATCCAGTCTTGCTGCCACCCCATCTGTTGAGGAAAAGACCTCACTCACTGATTTTGTGTCTGTTTTTAAGGCTTCTGAGAACTTGGTGCTGTCCAAAGCCATCACACCGGTTCGGTCGATGGTAATCCCAATCATCGCCAACGAATTATAATTTCCATTGGCGCTGCTCACCGATTCAGCAACGGCCTGTCTGACCTGAGACTGAACACTGCGTAGCGTTGAATCCCCCAGTAATGCACCGGCTTCTTTACTGGCCGGATCATATCGTCCCAAATCCTTTACGATACTCATTAGACCATTATAGGCAGATACAAAGCCATCAGCGACTTCCTTAATACTGCCCTCATCCAACGTCACATCAAGATTAAGCGAAACACCGGGATTTGCCTTTTTTAAATCCAGCGTCACGCCTTGAATCACATCATTGATAGTATTTGATGATCGGGTAGCTGTCTGGCCATCAACTATTATTTTAGCATCCTGCGCGGCGCTGACTTCCGTTAGATTAGTGACTCCACCGCTGGGATTATAAGTTAGATTTGCCAGCCCTGGCGCAGATGAGTCTTCAACCGCGGTAACATTGATTGCATTTGCAGAGCCGGTCTTTTGCGAAGTCAAAACCAGCTTTGAAACAGTACCGCCTGCACCATCATCAACATTAATAATACTGGCCTGAACACCCGGATTATCATTTGCCTGATTAATCGCATCCCGGACACCCTCCAGCGTGTTATTGGTGGCATCCAGAGAAACAGTAAAAGCATTGCCATCAACCGATAAAGTCAGTGCGCCGCTTCCAACCACGGCATTGCTATCAGCATAGCCCGCTGATACCAATTTATGTGCTTTTGCTAGTTGTTGAACCTCAAGCGAATAAATGCCTGCCGCAGAACCTAATTCCGCCTTCGCCGTAAACGTGTCTTTATCCGAGGAAACAGCTGTATGCTTATTAAAAGTACCGACTTCATTTAACTTACCTGTTGCAGTACGAAAATCAGACAACGCACTCTTAAGCCGCCCTAATGCACTTAACCGGGAATTTACGGCAGATTCTCGCCGACTAATGGCATTAAAAGCAGGCTGTCCGTCCGCCTCAACCAACTGATTGACAATACCATTAATGTCCAGGCCGCTCCCAATCCCAAGACTCGATGTGATAGCCATTATTTGTCTCCTGAATTATGCTGATACAGCAGTATTTCTCTTTTCAAGCTCAACTACCCTGGAAGCGATTGGAAAAAACCGGACGAGTTGCCTGCCTTCAAACAGGAAACAGGACTAAGCCTGTCCGTGCAATAAAGCACCAGGCTTACCGTTTGCTTCCATCATTCTTTTCGCCAAAGCCAACATGTCTTCCGAGGGAACTTGTCTGATGACCTTGCCGGTATTTTTATCGACAATGCTCATCACCACTTGGTTAGTACCTTCATCCACCTTAAACTGTAAATTACGCTGAACATCTTCAAGTAATTTATTCCCCTGCTCCGCCAACTTTTTTGCTTCATCTAATGAAATAATTTTAGACGATAAATTATTTTTATCCTCTTTCTTATTGGTCACAGACTTATCTGCTTCATTGTCGGTCTGTCGGGCAAAACCAGTCGGAATATTTTTAGATTCCTTGGGCAGAGGTGCTAATGATACTGCGGTTATTTTTGATATATCATTACTCATGATCCACCTCATTTTTTATAAAATAAAGAAAGCAAGCAATATCTGTCAGATACTGCTCGCTTTCAATCACTTTATCTTAATAATCCAAGTACTGCGTTGGGTGACTGATTAGCCTGCGACAACATGGCTGTTCCGGCCTGTTGCAATATCCGGTTCCGACTCAATGCCGCAGTTTCCATTGCAAAATCGGTATCAACAATACGAGATCTTGCAGCCGATTGATTTTCTACAGATGCCTGTAAATTAGAAATCGTTGTGGTAAAACGGTTTTGTACCGCACCTAATTTTGCCCGTGCAGTATCAATACCTTTAATGGCTGCGTCAATCACATTAATGGCTGATAATACATCGGCGCCCGATGCTCCAGATCCAATGCTGGCAGCAGCTACATCAGCCAGTGTATCCGAGACATTGGCAATATCAATAGCTATCTGGTTATCTGCTGCGGTATTCGCGCCTATTTGAAAATCAACACCGCCCGATAAAGAACCATTAAGAATTTTCTTACCATTAAATTCAGTATTTTTAACAACCCGATTCAGTTCATCATTAAGTTGTTTAAATTCAGTTTGCAGTTTTTGTCTGTCTGAGTCAGACACCGCACCCGTATTAGCCGCCTGTACTGACAAATCCCGCATTCTTTGCATGGTATCCGTAATAACCCCCATTGCCGATTCTGCGGTCTGGGCTAAAGAAATACCGTCATTCGCATTTCTAATTGCCACACCCATACCCCGAATTTGAGATGTCATTCCGTTGGCGATTGCAAGCCCCGCCGCATCATCCCGGGCTGAATTGACCCGTAATCCAGAAGACAGTCTTTGCATTGATACGGATAATGCATTGTTTGTATCCGTCAACCGACGCTGAGTATTGATTGACGCAACATTTGTATTAATGACCATTGCCATGATATTTCCCTCCAGGACTGATTAAGCCCGTGATTATTTGATAAAGATAAGATTTCATTAAACTCATCTGGGTTATCGTCGGGGAAAAATTTTTCTTTAATATTTTTATTGGACCTGCATCACAAAACTACCTGAATCCGAATTGATGTGATAAATAAAAGGTTTATTTCACGATATCCCGTAAAGATATGATTTCCTGATGGGGCAAGTGACAAGGTACCGCTACAGGAATACAGCTGATAACCGTTTTCCCAGCCAACAAAGCGACTACCAAAGCCATACTTTCACAACCTGCCACCCAGTTAGCACCTTGAATATCCGACAGCAATGTCTCTCCCTGAGACATCCTGAGCTTATCCGGATAGCGTTTAAGAATATCAGCATATTTGTCAGGATAATCGGAAGGATGCGGTCTTATCAACACTGTTTTAATCTGTGAATCAAGCGAATCAAGGTTGCTGAGCAGGAACTCGATGGCCTCAAATTCAGTATAGCCAAAGTAATGCGCATCGCCATACTTTAACCTGGCATGGCCCGAAATATTCTCACTGACAAACAATAAGTTTTTTTTTGCCGCCTCATCCTGATCAAATTCTGTTTTAAGTTGTTTTATTTCCCGGGCAATGCTTTTAAGGTAAGGGTTATCGACTAAATAAATAGGTATATCAGGAAAAATCTTTTGTGCAATTTCTTCAGCATAATAATCGCCCACCCATAATTCATCGGGGAGCATCAGCTCACCATTGCGGATAAATCGTTGTTGATAATTAATCCAATGATCTATGAAAGATACGACCCGTTTACCTAACAGTTTTGCCTGTTTAAGCGCCTGCCATTCCAGGTCTGATTGCCAGCTGGTGCCGCATAAACACCAATCGACTTGCGCTAATCCCTGCTGCAGGGAGTAACAGCTCAGCTCACCCAATACCCGCTGAAATACTTTTTTTGCCGGTCCGTCGATAACAAACAGACAATTTTCCAGCAATAATTGTTGTTGTACATAATGCGCTAAAATCTCAGCGCCACCGGCATCATGTGCAACAATCAACACTCTGTTTTTTACCTTTGTCATGGCCTGCTCTCTACCGGTATTGATTGCCAGTTGTTGCCTTTACTGATGGCCACGACATAGTTATACGGCAAAGCGCCATGTTCCAACACACATTGACTGGATAAATTTTGCAACACAAATTGCAAGATTCTAGCAGGATCGAGATAAAACATCTCTTCCTGCTGAAAATTGACATGTGTGGAAATCGCATTAAATATCAGTTTCTTGCGACATAGTTTGAACAACTCGGTCAACATCTGCTCAACCCAGGTCTCCGTTTGTCCAAAATTCAAATTAAACAAGCCGCTCACCACCACATAATCAAACTGTTCGTCAACCTCCTGAGTCAGGATATCCACCTGTTCCACCACAATGCCCGGATATCTTTTTCGCGCCTGAGAAAGTAATTCCTGATTGATATCGTAGCCCCGGTACTGTCCCTTAAAACCGCTAAAATTTAAAAACTGGTAAAACTCCGCATTGCCGCAGCCCACATCCAGAACCGAACGATCTTCATCCATGGACAAATGCCTGGCGATTTCATGAAACCTGAAATACTGGGTTTGTGGGTTATCCCAGCAGACTGCTTTAGAGGTAAAAGGATACTTTTGGCCTCTTTTATCATAAAGTTGATTGGATTTTTTGATCAGCTGCTCATGCAAAGGTTTTATGTTATCGGTCATGATGGCTCGCCTATTCTCGCTACAGCTTTTCCAGATTGGCCCAAACCTTTCTAAAGGCGGCAATAATCAAATCCACCTCTGCATCCGACAAATCATGCAAACACATCTGGTAGCCTATAAATTCATGCTCATGCAGAGACTCCGCCACCGGACAAATCCCCTTGTGATAATCCACCTCACGCTGGCAGATACTTGAATGCCAGGGAAAGCCTTTGTCACCATAAGCTATCTTCTGTTGGTAAAGCGGTAACAAATGTAAATTGACATAGCCGGCGCTCAAACCTTGTATCCCTTCTGCTGTTAATGCTTCAAGAACCCGTTTGCGACTGATGCCCAACCTATTTGCATCCAGCCTCATCGGGTAAATATAAAAAGCATGACTGCAATCCGGACGGATAATTGGTTGTGTCAGCCCTGTCAATCCCTGTAGTCCTTTATTCAACCTGTCTGCAATCTGTTGTCTTCTGATAACCAATTGCGGTAGTTTTTTAAGCTGCTCTATTCCCAGCGCACTTTCTATTTCGCCCAAACGAAAATTATAGCCCAGCATATTCGCTAAATTCGTTTCGCCTTTTTCGCCAACAACGGCTTCGGCATGATTTCTAATCAAGCGCATACGTTCCGCATAATCATCATCCTCCGTGACCATCACACCGCCTTCGCCCGTATGAATATGCTTGTGATAGTTCAGGCTGAATCCGCCAATATGCGCCAGTGTGCCGGCATATCGACCCTGATATTTCGCCCCCGGTGCTTGTGCGGCATCGGAAATAACTTTTAAATCATAGCGTTTTGCAATGGCCATCAATGCGTCCATATCGGCAGAATGTCCAAAAATATCAGTCGCAATAATGGCTTTGGTATATGGCGTGATATTGGCTTCTACAGATGCCGGATCTAAATTAAAAGTGTCTTTTTCAATATCAACAAAAACAGGAATGGCATTCCAGTGCAAAACAGCAGTTGCGGTTGCACACATTGTCCAGGGACTGACAATCACCTCATCACCGGGTGAAATGCCTAGTGCCCCAACTGCGGCAATTAGACCTGAAGTGAGCGAATTAACCGCAACCGCATGTTTTACGCCCCAGAAGGATTGACAATTTTCTTCAAATTGCCGGACCTTGGGGCCACCATAAAAATCCTCATGCCATGCCCCCAGATATTGTGACAACACGCCGCTATCCAATACCTGCATGACTGCTTGCTTTTCTTCTTCCCCTATCGTGTTATAAGGCTTGAAAGCATGATTAATGGTTTTCTCCCCGCCCAGAATAGCTAATGTAGCGCCTTTTGTCTGACTAACCATGATACTCCGAGCCTCCATTGCATAATGCCTGGCGTGTTAATTGTTCGCAGAATTTCTGGACTTTCAATGCCATCTGCCCTGTCTCCAGCAAGTCTTCTTGCTCTGTAACGGCCCGATAAATATTATCAACTGCCCGTTTCATCGCGTTATCATACCCCCCTGCATAAACACGGCCTTCATCCAGCATTCGATAACCCTTAAAAACGGGACTATCAACAGCACGACGCTGACGCCAGAAGAAACCACCTTTTTCCATGGACAACACACCCTGAGAAAAAATAAACTGTACTTCAAAAATAGCATAATCAGCAGCATGTGCCGCAACCAGATGAATACTGACTCCACCATCACCTTGTAATAATGCAGGAATGGTTGGGTCGTCATCGGTATAATCAAAAACAGGCGGCGCAACCGCAATAATATTGATTGACGCTACAAAGCGATAGAGCAAATCAATCAGGTGAGAACCATTATTGAGCACGCCTTTATTATAAGTACCGGTAATACTGCGCAACGCCCCCCACTCGCCAGCATCAACCGCCTGCTTCAATTGACTCAAACTCGTATCCCAGGCACGGGTATGATTAACAGCCAAGCGAATACCGGCCTGCTGACAGTCTTTAACCACCTGCCCGGTTTCTTTGGCTGTCAAAGTCACAGGCTTTTCACAAAAAATAATCTTTGGTTTCAGGGCAATAATTTTTTGCAAATCGCTATAATGTGACGAGGTCGGCGAGCAAAGACTGACTACATCAAAAGAAAGGCCGCTATGAATCACAGCGTCCAAATCATCAAATCCACTCGCCACTGACCAAAAATCCATAAAGGCCTTTCTTCTGGCCTGATCCGGTTCGACACAAGCAACTAAGTCAAAGCGCCCATCGGCAGTCATTGCCCCGGTGTGGGTATAGGGGTGGGCGTGATAAATCTCAGCACGATTTTCATCAAAGCGTCCGGCAATATTGCCACACCCGACTATCAACACATGCAATTTATGATTCATCGCAGACAATATCACTGGCTGAAAGTGGTTCGCCCCGCTGCAAATCCCGACCCGCGAAACGACCCAGGATACCCGCATACTCTTTTGGTTTCATACCGAAACCGGGACGGATGATGCGAATATTGTCCCTGTTAAACGCTTCCCCCTGCTTAATATCCTTAATCACATAAATGGAACGTCTGAAGCGGATACTGGCATGTTCCACTGGTCGCGCCTCATAACGACCATCCCCTAATGCCAACCAGCTTTGACGAGCCTCAGTACATAAATGAGTGAGTTCATCCGGTTCCAGCGAGAAAGCGCTGTCCACGCCACCATCCTCCCTGCTCAAGGTCACATGCTTTTCAATCAGGCAGGCTCCCAAGGCAACTGCGGCAATCGACACGGCGGTTCCCAAAGAATGGTCTGATAACCCCACCGGCACTTTAAAACGGGCGCTTAAATCAGGAATAACACGCAAATTGGATTGTTCGGCCGGCACCGGATAGCCGCTCACACAATGCAATAATATTAATTCCTGACAACCATTTTCTGTAGCCACTTCAACAAGTTCTGTAATCTCTTCAAGATTCGCCATCCCTGTTGAAATAATCATCGGCTTACCGGTTTGAGCGACATAGCTGATTAGCGGGATATCAATCGCTTCAAATGAGGCAATTTTATAAGCAGGGGCATTTAAATCCTCCAGCAAATCTACGGCGGTTTCATCAAATGGTGTGCTGAACAGGGTTAAAGACAGTTTTCTGGCATAATCAAATAATGGCTTGTGCCATTCCCATGGCATGGCGGCCTGTTGATACAAACCATATAAGGTATTTCCCGCCCACAAACCTTCAGTCAATTGAAAATCTGGCAAATCACAGTCAATAGTTAAGGTATCTGCCGTATAGCTTTGTAACTTGACTGCATCGGCGCCAGCTTTTTTTGCCATTTCAAGAATGTTATAGGCTCGCTGAATATCTCCATTATGATTGGCTGACATCTCGGCTACTATGTATGGCGGAAATTGCGAGCCAATCTGTCGTCCGTCTATGGTAACTACTGACTTCATATCGTCTTCTCTTTGTTATGTAATGATAAGAAACGCTTTTTATTCAATACTGAAACTGGGGTATTCCAACCCTGCTCCAGAAAAGAAAATAAAGTTTCTTTGTCTTTAGTGTTGTGACGACTTCCATCACCTGTTTGTTTTTTTCTTTGGCAGCTTCCAGTCACGATATTGTGCCAATTCTGCTTAAACAATTCTTGAATTGCGACGTGTAACTTGTCGTAGGAGGTCGACAACGTATCCTGAGAAAAATCAAATTCCACTTTTTTCTGAACAATGATATCTCCAGTATCCACGCCTTCATCCAGATAATGGATGGTAACGCCTTGAGGTGTATCCTCTACAAAACTCCAGAAATTTGGATCAGCTCCCCGGTTCCAGGGGAGGTATGAAATATGAAGATTAATTGCCTTATCAGGAAACAAATCAAGAATATCTTTTTGAAGAATATGTCGATAGCCGTAACTCACTAGAAAGCTAAACCCTTGCGTTACAATCATCTCAGTCGAAATTTTGTCTTCTGTTTGAAAGACTTCCACCCCTTGTTCTCGTAACCACGGAATCAACGGTGAATCCTCTGGCCCCAGGAACAGTATTTTTTTGCTTGTATTGTTAATTGAAGTATTGAGACTCATTGTATTGGTTGAGCTAACAATCTTTCCACTCGCTTCACCCCCAGGCCATCGGTAATTTGCATCGCTTTTCTGGATTTTTCAGCTAACGCATCCGGTGTTAAACCGGAAAATATATTATTTAAGTCCTGAACCAGGGTTTCTTTCCTGGCCAGCCACGTCACCTGTTCCGTTACCAACGTTTCGGCAATCATCTGTTGATTATCCGCCAGGACAATATTGATAGTGGGCAACCCTAAACAGCATCGCTCCCAGGTCGTAGAACCCGCCGCACCAATGGCAATATCACTGTCGGCCATCAACTCCGCCATATTCTGTACATTCACTTTAACCTGGGTGGTATTGGGCATGGTATCAGCAAGCAGCTGGACACTGTTTAAATGAGGCGCGGTTGGCCCAAGCACCACGGTAATCGTCAATGCTGAAGGTAAAGCACATTGCCGCAATGCGAGTAATACTTGTTCTGTCATATTTTCTGAATCCGTTCCGCCTAAACTGAGAAGCATGTTATTTAAGCTGGGAGAAAGCCTGCGTTTCAGACTTTTATCCCTCAAATGAGCAAATTCTGGCCTGAGCAAAGCATATTGCGACCCCGTCAGGATTTTGCACGATGCTGGCACTAAATCAGCATAATCACTTTCCTGACGTTGATAGGTCTGATCCAACAGCACATCACACAACAGAGGTCTGTCAGCAAGGTCATCAATCACCATCAGTTTTTTACATACCGGCTTTACCCGGGTATGCCATTGAATACCCAGGTCATAATGATCAACAATTAACCAATCAGGACGAATTCTCTCAATAATGGGTAAGCTGGCTCTGGCATCTTCTGCCTGAATATCTGTTAACGCGCTATCCTGAGCTAAAGCATCCAGAACGAAAACCGGATATTTTTTTTGTTCTATCGCCTCAATCATATGCCCATCCAGCTGACGACATATAAAACTCACGTCTGCCCCATCCTGACGAAAAGCATCCGACAGCGTCAGGCAACGCATGATGTGACCAATCCCCATCTGAACAGATGCATCGGCGCGGATAACAATCTGCATGACAGTTTTATTTTTCCAGCAAAAACCAGGTCATGTCATCTTGTGGAAAAGCCTTGTCACGCTGCCAGATAAAACCGTAATCTACCAACTTCAAATCAGGGTAACGATCCATCATCTCGCCGGCAAAATCTCTTTTGAATAGACGTTTTTCATGACCGCGATAGTTCACCTCAACCGGTGTTTGATTGTAATATTCGGCCAGCAAAACCCAGCGCCGGGAGGATTGATACAGCACATCATACATTTGTGGCAGATAGTCCGGGTTAATATGAATCAGCACCCCTTTGACAAAAGCCAAATCATATTGGCGATGAATTTCAAAATCCAGAGCGGACTGATTAAACACCTGCTGGCACCCACCCCACTCAGTCAAAACGGCATGAGCAGATTGATTGATTTCCACGGCAAATAATTCAGCCTGGGGTTGCAGCGTTTTAATCGCACGCAGGTTTAATCCTATATTGGCGCCAAATTCGATAACTGAATTGACCGGCCCTGTGTGATAAAAGATTTTTGAAAAAAAAGCAGCATTACTGGCAATTAAATACTCATCGGCATTGCGTTGCACATATTCATCGCCGAAAGAGCCACTCCAAAATTGCTCTTGTTCTGTTTTATAGGGCATTATTTTGTTCCTGTAATTGCATGGCTTGATACATAAAACTGGCTCTGTCCCAATCTTCAGGGGTATCAATATCCTGAACAAGATACCGGGGTAGAACTACTGGAACTGATTTTTCGGAGAACAAGACATGCTCTTGCAAAAAAGCCTCGGCTGTTCCCCAGTAAAACTGTCCGGCATCATGATAAAGTTCTTCCAGATCCTGCGAGCGTTTAAACATATTTTCAGGCCAGACGGCATCAATACGACCATCAGGCAGCAGACGTACGGCCCGTTGCACAGGAAAAGGGAAAGTAGTCACCGAAAAAGCGTAAGAGCAATCATTTTCCTGCAATTGTTGATATCCTTGCTGTACATATTCTGGCTGCAAAAACGGTGTCGTGGCATAAATACAGCAGACATAATCAATCTCGTCACCTTGAGCCAAAAAATATTCTATGGCATGTTTAATCACATCATTGGTGATAGTGTAATCATCAGCAAGCGCTTTCGGTCTTAAAAAAGGGGTTTCAGCACCCCATTGATTAGCAATCGCCGCAATTTCTTCATCTTCTGTAGAGACAATAACCTTATCAAACAGCTGTGTTGCCAGGGCTACTTCGATAGCATAAGCAATCATCGGCTTGCCGCAAAACAGTTTGATATTTTTACGGGGAATTCTTTTACTTCCGCCCCTGGCAGGAATAATGGCTATTCTCAATTTAGCACCTCATTGAGATAATCAACAACAAAACGGACTTGTTCCTCTGTTAATTCCGGAAAAAGCGGTAGTGTAATGGCTTCCTGATAATAGGCTTCAGCTTCCGGGAAATCGCCCGGTTTAAACCCCATCTTCTGGAAATAAGGCTGCAAATGCACCGGTATGTAATGCACATTCACGCCAATTTCTGCCTGGCGTAGCCCTTCAAAAATCTGCCGCCTGATTTTACTTAATCGATTTGATTGCAATCTAACGACAAGTAAATGCAAGGATGAATAGCAGGCTTCCGGTTGCTGCTGAAATGTGACGGGGCTGTTTTTTAATAAGGACTGATATTGCTGAAAAACAGTGTGGCGTTTTTCCACAAAATCAGCAAGCCGGGTTAATTGGCTTAACCCGAGCGCAGCTTGTAAATCGGTTAATCGGTAATTAAAACCCAAATCAATTTGTTGATAAAACCAGGGGCCATCAGGAGTAGTTGTCATCTGCCCGGCATCACGGGTAATACCGTGACTTCTAAGTCGCCGCATTTTCTCAGCCAAATGCGATTGTTGGGTCACCGCCATACCGCCTTCAGCCGTCGTAATCATTTTGACTGGGTGAAAACTGAATACGGTAATATCAGAATACCGGCAATCACCGATAAATTCCTGCTGATATTGTCCCCCTATCGCATGACAGGCATCTTCAATCACATAAAATCCATACTGTTTTGCTAACCGGGCGATACCTTCCATATCACAAGATAAGCCTGCAAAATGCACTGGAACCACTATTTTAGGTAATCGTCCCTGTTTTTCGGCTTGCTGTAATTTTTCAGCAAGCGCCGCTGTGCTCATATTCCAGGTTTGTGGGTCAATATCGACAAAATCGACATGAGCGCCACAATAAAGTGCACAATTAGCCGAAGCGACAAAGGTATTGGGTGAAGTCCACAGCCAGTCACCTTCCCCCAAGCCTAAGGCAAGACAGGCAAGATGTAATGCTGATGTTCCACTATTAACGGCAACTGCATAATCGGCGCCGACATAACCAGCAACCGCCTGCTCAAATTGCGGCACAACAGGACCCTGGGTCAGGTAGGGAGAACGTAAAACATCAACAACGGCCTGTATATCCTGTTCTGAGATATTCTGACAACTGTATGGAATCATGTATTTACTTTATAGACCGTAACGCTTGAGTTCTTGCACAGTAAGAAAGTGCGGGTTACTGCCTGATTCATACTCAAACCCCATTGGAACAGACACGCCCTTTTCACCTAAATGATTCTCATCAAAACAATTACCTTTTGAAGTAAAGGTAATACTGGGTGAAATGACATAGTGATCATCAAATTCAAAGGTTAAATGCGAATCATCCCTTGCGCACATCACTTCGTGTAATTTTTCACCGGGTCTGATACCGATGATTTCAACAGGCATGTCCGGTGCCATCGCCTGCACTAAATCCATAATCCTCATGGATGGGATTTTCGGTACAAATATCTCCCCGCCTTGCATCCGTTGAAAATTTTTAATAACAAATTCAACACCCTGCGGCAATGTAATCCAGAAACGGGTCATTTTTTCATCGGTTACCGGAAGTTTCTGTGCACCTTGCTCCAATAATTTTTTAAAAAAAGGAACCACAGAACCACGAGAACCCACGACATTGCCATAGCGAACAACCGAAAAACTGGTGCTTTCTTCACCGGTAATATTATTTGCGGCAACAAACAACTTATCTGAACAAAGTTTTGTCGCTCCGTATAAATTGATTGGATTTGCGGCCTTATCGGTCGATAAGGCAATCACCTTTTTAACCTGATTATGAATCGCCGCTTTAATGACATTATCAGCGCCATGCACATTGGTTTTTATGCATTCCATGGGGTTATATTCAGCCGCCGGGACTTGTTTTAAGGCCGCCGCATGAACAACATAATCAACATCGCGCATTGCAAATTTAAGTCGCTCCAGATCCCTCACATCACCAATAAAATACCGCATACTCTTGTGATTGTAATTCTGTTGCATTTCAAACTGCTTGAGTTCATCCCGGGAATAAATAATCAATCGATGCGGTTCAAAACGTTCGAGGAGGGTTTTAACAAATAACTGACCGAAAGAACCAGTCCCACCTGTTACTAATATATTCTTACCATTAAACACTATTCTCTTCCCGGTTTTAGCCTTTACTGTAGAATGTTAAATATCAATTAACACTCATTAGAATTTTGTTTATTGTTCTGAACATGAGTTACACCACCACAATCAACGGTTGTAGCTTTGCAATAACAAACAGTACCGCACAAATTCCACCAGCAAATTCTGTATTTATTAATTGTTTAAACTATACTTGTGTTAAAAAAAGTATAGCAGTAATCTAAAAGTTGGCATCGTTCTTTTAGTTTTATAATTTAACCAATTGAATTCAACAGTCACAGGACGAACATGGTCTTATCTGTACATATTTGTTCAAACAAGCCGAATATCGTCGACCTATTAGCATCGCAATTAGGCGACGGCTATTTAGTGGATAGTAGTGACAGTCTTGAAAAAAAAGCGGATATGATCATTGTTGATGTCAACTTGATTACCGAACAACAGAATATACAAAGCTCAATCAAAAGACTGGCCAAGCCGTTCCTGATAATTGGCAATAACTGGTCTGATGACAAACAAATAGAGGCTTTTATACAGGGAGCATCGGGTTATCTGGATATTGACAAAGAACTATCCATGCTCTCCAAAGCGATTGAAAGCATATTCAATGGTGATATTTGGATTAAAAGACATTTAATTCCCAAAGTCATCAAAAAGATAGCTGCCTCAGAACAAGCTCCACAATTCGTAAATAGCAAAGCAATTGACTCGCATTTAGAGCACCTGTCAAACAGGGAGCTTGAAGTCGCAAAAATGATAACAACAGGAAAAAATAATAAACAAATTGCCAAAAGTTTGAATATTTCTGAACGCACCGTCAAGGCACACCTGACCTCCATCTTTAAAAAACTTAATGTCAGCGACCGGCTTCACTTGGCGGTGCTATTAAAAGAAACGGCCTGACACTACTATTTCCTCTACACATCATATAGAATCGCTTATTTCTCTTTAATTCACAGACACCATGGATGTAAGCAAGCTGATAGCAGATGAACTTTCTGTATCTCAACAACAAGTAAAAGCTGCTGTTAAATTATTGGATGAAGGTGCTACGGTCCCTTTTATTGCTCGTTACCGTAAAGAAATGACGGGCGGACTGGATGATACTCAACTGCGCCGACTAGAAGAAAGACTTACTTATTTAAGGGAACTTGATGCGCGTCGGCAAACAATTCTCAAAAGCATTAATGAGCAAGGAAAACTGACAGCAGAGCTTGAGCAATCCATTAATAATGCAGACAGCAAAACACTGTTGGAAGATCTGTATTTACCCTACAAACCCAAGAGAAGAACCAAGGCACAAATTGCACGGGAGGCAGGGCTAGAGCCTCTGGCAGACTTATTAATGGAAAATCGGCAGATCATTCCAGAACAAGTTGCCGCTGACTATATTAATCCTGAAAATGGCATTACTGATGAATCTGCTGCCCTGGATGGCGCTCGCCAGATCATCATGGAAAGAATATCGGAAAATATTCAACTCATCACGGAGTTACGTGAATATATTTGGAATAACGGGTTATTATGCTCAAAAGTTGCCAAAGAGAAAGAAACTCAGGGAGAAAAATTCAAAGATTATTTCGAGTATGAAGAGCTGATTCATAAAATCCCTTCACACCGTGCCCTGGCGCTTCTGCGCGGTAGAAATGATGATATTCTGGTTCTGTCTTTAAAACCGGGTATCGATGAGACAATGGCTCACCAATACTGTATCCATCAAATTGAACAAACACTTAATATTACTGAGCCGCGCTCGGCATGTGATGAATGGTTATCTCGTACCGCAAGCCTTGCATGGAAAGTGAAGGTGTTTACCAAGATTGAAATGGATCTCAAGCTTCGGTTGAGAGAAGCTGCAGAGAAGGAAGCCATCCATGTTTTCAGCAAAAACTTACGTGACCTGTTATTAGCTGCCCCAGCGGGTGCAATTAGCACCATGGGCCTTGACCCTGGCATAAGGACGGGCGTTAAAGTAGCCGTGATTGATGCAACCGGAAAATTACTAAACACCACAACAATCTATCCCCATCCACCCAAAAAACAATGGGACCAATCAATTTCAGTCCTGGCTGATTTAATTAAACAATATGATATTAAACTCATCAGTATTGGTAACGGAACAGGGTCAAGAGAAACGGATCAACTGATCAACGATTTACTAAAACTCCATGATAATATTAAAGTCCAAAAAATCATGGTCTCTGAAGCGGGCGCGTCCATTTATTCTGCGTCTGAATTAGCAGCAAAAGAATTTCCAGACCTTGACGTCTCATTGCGAGGTGCCGTCTCTATTGCCCGACGGATACAGGATCCATTGGCTGAACTGGTAAAAATAGAACCCAAATCAATTGGTGTCGGCCAATACCAACATGATGTAAACCAGGTTCAATTATCGAAAACACTTAATTCCGTTGTCGAAGATTGTGTCAATGCCGTAGGCGTTGATGTTAATACCGCTTCTGCTGCATTACTGAAACATGTAGCAGGACTTAAACAAAGCATTAGTGAAAGTATTGTAAAGTATAGAAACGAGAATGGCCCTTTTCTCAGAAGAGAAGATATTAAAAAAGTCCCTCGCTTGGGAGAAAAAGCCTATCAACAATCCGCTGGTTTTTTAAGAATTATTAATGGAAAAAACCCGTTAGATGCATCCGCAGTCCATCCAGAAGCATATCCTATCGTCAATTCTATTCTTGATGATACGGGAAAACAAATTCAGGAATTGATTGGTAAAAGCGAGTATTTAAGAACATTAAACCCTTCGAATTATACCAATGAGCAATTCGGTTTACCCACCGTCACCGATATTCTATCCGAATTAGAAAAACCCGGGCGAGACCCGAGACCGGAATTTAAAAGCGTATTATATAAGCAAGGAATCGAAAAAATATCAGATGTTCAGGCGGGAATGCTTTTAGAGGGCGCAATTACCAACGTCACTAATTTTGGAGCTTTTGTTGATATTGGTGTCCATCAGGATGGTTTAGTACATATATCACATCTATCAGACCAGTTTATCAAAGATCCTCGAGAAGTCGTCAAGACGGGACAGATAGTCACCGTGCGGGTAATAGAAGTGGATGTTGATAGAAAACGTATTTCCTTATCTATGAAGTCTGATTCAGCTGCCAGTGATGCAAATAAGAACAATAGTCCCAACAAGCAAAAAAGGCACGTAAAAAACACCCAACAACATAAACCCACAACACTTGCCAGTGCTTTTAATATAGCCTTGAACAAAAAATGAAAGTTTCAAAGATGATAGCTCTATTGCAGTAAAAACAAAACCGGCCAAAAGGCTATTATCTTGTTACTGATGACTTGTATAGCGTTTACATACAGTGAACCATTACATAGCCAATTATTGACTTTCAACCATTGCATTCCATTGATGAAAAGTAATTAATACCAGGTTCCTGTAGAAGCAGAATGTAACAAAAAAGCTTGCAAAGTATTTTAAGCATGACGGACAAGTATAAAATGAATTTATACACGCACAGCAGTTACACCAACAAAACTTTTAGGTATAAAAAAACCGGGTTAAACCCGGTTTTTTTCTATTCGGAATCTTCTTCTGATTGTTCCGGTCTATCGACCAGCTCTACATAAGCCATTGGTGCATCGTCACCCGGTCTAAAACCACATTTAATAATTCTCAAATAACCACCAGGTCTATTCTGGTAACGGGGTCCGAGTTCATTAAACAACTTGGTTACAACCTCTCTATCTCGCAATTTCGCAAATGCTGCTCTGCGTTTTGCAACAGAGTCATCTTTTGAAAGAGTAATTAGAGGCTCAGCTATACGACGTAATTCCTTAGCTTTTGGTAAAGTCGTTTTGATTAACTCATGTCTAATCAAAGAAGCGGCCATATTACTAAACATGGCTTTTCTATGACTGCTATTTCTATTTAATTGTCTACCAGACTTACGGTGTCTCATTTTTACAATGACCTATATCTTATTTAAATTCCACTTTGAGATTGATCTGCCAGATTTTCAGGCGGCCAATTTTCAAGACGCATCCCTAAAGATAAACCTTTTGTAGCTAAAATATCTTTTATTTCTGTTAAAGACTTCTTACCAAGATTAGGGGTTTTTAATAATTCAACCTCAGTTCTTTGTATTAAATCTCCAATATAAAAAATATTTTCAGCTTTTAAACAATTTGCAGACCTAACAGTTAATTCAAGATCATCAACAGGTCGCAATAAAACAGGATCGAAATCAGGCTCTTCCACAACAGGCTCATCAACTACCTGTTCATTAACCTTTTCAAAATCAACAAAAACAGATAACTGCTCATGCAAAATAGTTGCGGCTAATTTAATGGTTTCTTCAGGATCAACAGTTCCATTCGTTACCAATTCAAATACAAGCTTATCTAAATTCGTTCGATCACCCACCCGAGTATTTTCGACGCGATAGGCAACTTTCTCTATGGGGCTAAAGTTAGCATCTACCATCAAGACACCAACAGGAATAGTTTCCATCTTTTCCTTTCTGACGGCAGCAGGTATATACCCTCTACCTCTTTCTATCTTCAGTTTTATGTTAATTGCACCTTCCTTGGCTAAATTAGCAATAACCAAATCAGGGTTTGCAATTTCAACATCATGCGGCAAATCAATGTCTGCTGCTGTAACAACACCTTCACCAGATTTACTCAGTGTCAACTCAACTTCATTTTTTGAATGTAAAATTACAGCAAGTTGCTTCAGGTTTAACAGAATATCAATGACATCCTCATGAACACCTTCAATGGTGCCATATTCATGTAATACTCCGTCAATTTCTACTTCAGTTACCGCACAGCCTGGTATAGAAGAGAACATTACTCTTCTTAAGGCATTACCCAACGAGTGCCCGAACCCTCTTTCTAAAGGTTCAATCACTATCTGGGAATGGTTTGCTGTCTGACTAACAACCTCGACCAACTGGGGTTTCAATAAGCCAGCAATAGAATTATGCATAGTTTAATCTCAAATCAATTATTTAGAATATAGTTCTACAACCAATTGCTCGTTAATTTCTGACCCTAAATCAGCTCGATCAGGCAATGATTTGAAAGTACCACTCATCTCTTTTGGGTTAACTTCTACCCATGCCGGGAAACCATATTGCTCAGTAACCGCTAACGAATCGATAATACGTTGTTGTTTCTTAGCTTTTTCTCTAATGGAAATAACGTCCGACAACTGAACTTGATAAGAAGGTATATTTACAACTTTATCGTTAACCAATATTGCTTTGTGAGAAACCAATTGTCGTGCTTCAGCTCGAGTACTGGCAAATCCCATTCGATAAACAACATTATCTAGACGGCTCTCCAGTAAATTTAATAGATTTAAACCGGTTGCCCCCTTCATTAAATCAGCCGCTTTATAATAATTTCTGAACTGCTTTTCCAGAACACCATAAATCCGACGTATTCTTTGCTTAGCTCTCAACTGTAATGCGTAATCAGAACTACGTGTTCTTTTTGCACCATGTTGACCCGGACGTTGCTCCAGCTTACACTTGCCTTCAAGGGATTTACCTCTGCTTTTTAGAAATAAATCCGTGCCTTCTCTACGGGCTAATTTACAAGTGGGTCCAAGATATCTTGCCATTTCCAACTACTCCAATGATTATACGCGACGTTTTTTAGGTGGGCGACATCCGTTATGCGGTATCGGGGTTACATCTACAATATTAGATATTTTAAACCCTAAATTATTAAGGGCTCTAACCGCAGATTCTCTGCCAGGGCCAGGACCTTTAATCATCACATCCAAATTCTTCATCCCATGCTCGCGTGCCACTTGCCCAGCTTTTTCAGCTGCAACCTGGGCAGCAAAAGGGGTACTCTTTCTTGACCCCCTAAACCCTGAACCACCAGAAGTAGCCCAAGACAAAGCATTGCCTTTTCGATCGGTTATCGTAATTATTGTATTATTGAATGATGCATGGACATGCGCAATACCATCTGCGACTTCCTTTTTAATGCGTTTTTTTGTTCTATTTTGTGTTGCCATTGCTTAGCCTTTCTAGAATATCTTATTTTCTGATGGGTTTACGTGGTCCCTTACGTGTACGCGCATTGGTACGTGTCCTCTGCCCTCTTAACGGCAACCCTCTTCTATGCCTGATACCACGATAACAACCAAGATCCATTAGACGTTTGATGTTCATGGAGACCTCTCTCCTCAAATCACCCTCAACAGTCATATCAGATACAACTTTACGAATCGATTCGAGTTGATCTTCAGTCAAATCTTTAATTTTAATTGTTGGTTCAATACCAACTTTTTCACAAATATTACGTGCAGTCTGTCGACCTACACCATAAATTGCTGTTAACGCGATTTCCGCATGCTTATGGTCAGCTACGTTAATACCGGCAATACGTGCCATCTAGATACTCCTACTACGGTACTCTAAAGTTAAGCGCGAAATTATAGCATTTCACTAAATCCAGCGCAACAAAAACTATCCCTGACGTTGTTTATGACGAGCATCTTTGCAGATAACACGTACAACGCCTTTTCTTTTTACAACTTTGCAATTTCTACAAATTTTTTTTACTGATGCTCTTACTTTCACAACAACCTCTATAATAAATTATTTATTTTTTAAGATTAGCTTTCTTCATTAAACCTTCATACTGGTGTGACATCAAATGCGTTTGCATTTGTGATATAAAATCCATCACCACCACAACTATAATCAGTAAAGATGTGCCACCAAAATAAAAAGGTACATTCCAATAAACTATCAAAAACTCTGGCAGAAGACATACCAAGGTAATATACAAAGCGCCAACCAGAGTCAAACGTGTCAGAACTTTATCAATATATGCAGCTGTTTGTGCACCTGGTCGAATACCTGGCAAAAAAGCACCAGATTTTTTCAGATTATCTGCAGTTTCTTTAGAATTAAACACTAAAGCTGTATAAAAAAAGCAGAAGAAAATAATTGCAGCGGCATAACACAAAACGTACACAGGTTGCCCAGGAGATAATAAAGTTGAAATTTCCTGCAACCAAGTAAATCCTTCTGCATCTCCAAACCAGCCTGCTATAGTTGCAGGAAACAGGATAATACTGGAAGCAAAAATAGGTGGAATAACTCCCGCCATATTTAATTTCAAAGGCAGAAAACTACTTTGGCCAGCAAACATCTTTTTACCTTGCTGGCGCTTAGGGTAATTAATAATTATTCTTCGCTGACCTCTTTCCACAAATACTACGAGCGCAGTAACTGCAACAGCAATCAGAAAGAGCAGAACCACAAATGCGCCATTCATCTCGCCAGTACTGACAAGCTCCAATGTTCCACCAATTGCAGAGGGCAAACCTGAGACTATACCTGCAAAAATAATCAGCGAAATACCATTTCCTATTCCGCGCTCGGTTACCTGTTCCCCAAGCCACATAAGAAAAATTGTACCTGTAACCAAAGTAATGGTTGTGATTACAATAAAACTCATTCCAGGATTAATGACGACCGACAAACCACCAGCTGTCTGGTTTTGCAATGCCATCGAAATACCAATAGCCTGAAACGTAGCAAGGACAACAGTACCATAGCGGGTAAATTGTGAGATTTTACGCCTTCCGGATTCGCCTTCTTTCTTAAGCTGCTCAAGTGTTGGAACAACAACTGTCATCAACTGCATAATGATAGATGCAGAAATGTATGGCATAATCCCCAAAGCAAAAAGACTTAATCTTCTTAATGCCCCACCTGAGAACATATTGAACATATCTAATATAGACCCACTTTGTTGCTCAAACATAATAGCAAGCGCTTTGGGGTCAATCCCTGGTACAGGTATATGAGCACCTACTCGATATACAAAAAAGGCTCCAAGAACAAAAAGCAGCCGTGTTTTTAGCTCGCCAAAGCCGCCCATCCTACTTGC
Source organism: uncultured Methylomarinum sp. (assembly GCA_964385115.1). Classification (GTDB taxonomy): domain Bacteria; phylum Pseudomonadota; class Gammaproteobacteria; order Methylococcales; family Methylomonadaceae; genus Methylomarinum. The sequence continues at coordinate 9,160 of CAYLNS010000002.1, read as the reverse complement.
CATTTCAGCTCTTGAAGTACTCACATTATTCCTCTATTTTTCCGCCGACAGATTCGATTGCCTGCTTCGCTCCTGCTGTAACATTCAAACCAGAAATTGTTACGGCTTTGGTTAATTCGCCAGATTTAATAATCTTTACCTTCTTGGTTAGCGCAGGAACTAAATTTAATTTAATTAACAATGCTAAATCAATAACATCCGAATCGATAGATTCTAATTCATGCAAACGAATTTCTGCGTTAAACTTTTTAACTCTGGATCTAAATCCGACCTTAGGCAGACGTCTTTGTAAAGGCATTTGACCACCTTCAAATCCGACCTTGTGAAAACCTCCACTTCTAGACTTCTGACCCTTATGACCACGTCCACAAGTTTTACCTAAAGTAGAACCTATCCCTCTACCAACCCGTTTTCTATCTTTTCTTGATCCATATGCCGACTGTATTGTATTTAAATACATTATACTTCCTCAACATTTAACATATACGCTACTTTATTGATCATTCCTCTATTTTCAGGGGTATCAATAACTCGCACTGTTTGACGTATTCTTTTTAATCCCAAACCTTTTAAACAAGCTTGGTGGCTTTTTAAACGACCGATTTTACTTTTGGTCATGGTAATACTTAATTGCTTATCTGACATGATATTATCCAGTGATATCTTCAACAGTTAAACCACGTTTGGCCGCAATCGATTTTGCATCATGCATACTGGATAATCCATCAATTGTCGCTCTTACAACATTAATTGGATTATTTGTACCAATACATTTAGCCAACACATTATGAACTCCGACCACTTCAAATACAGCACGCATCGGACCACCGGCTATTATGCCTGTACCCTCGGAAGCAGGTTGCATGTATACCTTTGCCGCCCCGGTGTTAGACATAACGGAATATTGCAAAGTATCGTCTTTTAATGCGACTGTCCGCATATTCTTGCGTGCTTGCTCTAATGATTTTTGAATTGCAATGGGAACTTCGCGTGCTTTGCAAACGCCATAGCCCACTTTGCCCTGGCCATCGCCAACTACTGTTAAAGCCGTAAAACCAAAAACTCTACCGCCTTTTACTACTTTAGCCACACGTCTGACGGAAACCAGTTTTTCCTTCAGCCCGTCATTACTACCTTGAGATGGTGCTGTTGCCATTATATACCCCTAGAACTTCAAACCAGCTTCACGTGCAGCATCTGCTAATGCTTTAACACGCCCATGATACTTAAAACCTGAACGGTCGAATGCAACATCTTTTATGCCTGCAGCAATCGCTCTTTCAGCCAATAATTTACCCACTGCTGCAGCTGCATCGATATTCCCAGTATTTTTAAGGGAGGTCTTTACATCTGCTTGTGTCGATGATGCACTTGCCAAAGTAGCTTTTCCATCAGTACTTAAGACCTGTGCATAAATATGTTTGGCAGTTCTATGCACTGTCAATCTGTGTACACCAAGCTGCTTAATTTTACTTCGCTGTCTTAATGCGCGTTTGATTCGTGATGCTTTCTTATCCATTACTTAACCTACTTCTTTTTGGCTTCTTTTCTTGCTACATATTCATCTGCATAACGCACACCTTTACCTTTATAGGGCTCTGGTGGACGAAACGCCCGTATTTCAGATGCAACCTGCCCAACGATTTGTTTATTACAACCTTTAACCAACAATTCAGTTTGACTTGCAGCTTCTATTGTGACGCCTTCAGGAATGGCATATTCAACTGGGTTTGAAAAACCTAATGCCAATGTAAGTTTTTTACCTTGAACCTGCGCTCTATAACCAACACCGATTAATAACAATTTCTTTTCAAATCCCTTCGAGACGCCTGTAACCATATTATTGATAGAGGCTCTTGCAGTACCAGCCTGTGCTCTGGAATTCTTTACTGAATCATCCCATTTAACGTGAATCACATCACCATCAATTTCTATGTTGACACCTTCATGTAATGTGAATGACAACTCACCACCTTTGCCTTTGACTGTTACATTCCTATCGTTAACTTTTACATCAACCTCAGAAGGAACCGTTATAGGTGCATTCGCTATTCTTGACATCCTAATAACTCCTTCTTAGCAAACAGTACAAAGTACTTCACCACCATGACCGATTGCACGTGCAGCTCTATCAGTCATAACACCTGATGAAGTTGATACAATTGCAATCCCCAGCCCACCTAATACTTTCGGCAACTCATCCTTTGATTTGTAGATTCGAAGACCAGGTCGACTAACTCTTTTGACTTTTTCAATCACAGGTTGACCATTATAATATTTCAACTCAATGGTCATTTCCATATGATTGGCATTGGTTTCTACGGAATAATCAGAGATATACCCTTCATCCTTAAGAACCTTAGCGATAGCTACCTTCAGTTTTGATGAAGGAAGTTTTACAATTTTTTTTCCAGCAGATTGACCATTTCTTATTCTGGTCAGCATATCTGCTATTGGATCACTCATACTCATTTTATTTCTCCAAAAACTGTTCCCAAGGACTTACCAGCTAGCCTTAGTTAACCCAGGAACATCACCACGCATTGTAGCTTCTCTTAATTTATTACGACTCAAGCCAAACTTACGATAATATCCATGCGGACGACCTGTAAGCTTGCATCGATTTCTTAATCGAGATCTACTTGAATCACGTGGTAATTTTTGCAGCTGTATCAGTGCGGTTTCTTTGTCCTCAAATGATGAATTAGGATCTCTGATAATTTCTTTCAAAGCCTTCCTTTTAACTTCATATTTGCTGACTAATTTTGCACGTTTTGCTTCACGTGCAATCATTGATTTTTTAGCCATTCTTTACGCCCTTTAGTTCTTAAATGGAAATTTAAAAAGCTTTAACAACGCCAAACCTTCTTCATTGGTTTTAGCAGTCGTTGTTATGGAAATATCCAATCCACGTATGGTGTCGATTTTATCATAATCAATTTCAGGGAAAATGATTTGCTCTTTTACGCCCATTGAATAATTTCCTCGCCCATCAAAGCTTTTAGGGCTCATACCACGAAAATCACGGATTCGTGGTATTGAAATACTTATTAACCGATCCAAAAACTCATACATTCTTTCTTTACGCAATGTCACTTTACACCCGATCGGCATATCATCTCTGATCTTAAAACCAGCGATCGATTTTCTTGCCAAAGTAACAATAGGTTTCTGACCCGATATTTTTTCCAAATCCGAAAGAGCAGCCTGCATTACTTTTTTATCTGCAACAGCTTCACCAACACCCATATTAAGAGTGATTTTAGTGATCTTTGGAACTTCCATTACAGATTTATAGCCAAATTTCTCTTTCAACTCTGGAACAATTTTTTCTTTATATTCTGCTTCTAGTCTTGTCATCATATTATCCTTAAACATCAACTACTTCATTTGTTGACTTGAAATACCTGACCTTTTTACCATCTTCCAATGACTTGAATCCCACCCGATCAGCTTTCTGCGTCTCAGGATTATATAATCCAACATTTGAAATATGAATCGGCATTTCTTTCTCAATAATTCCGCCTGAAACACCTGTATTAGGGTTTCCCCGCTGATGTTTCTTTGCCATATTGATTCCCTGAACCAAGACTTTATTGCCTATTATTTTGGTAACCTTTCCCTGTTTGCCTTTATCTTTTCCGGCAATTACGATTACTTCATCACCTTGTTTAATTCTTAACATTTTTGAACCTTCCTTATAAAACTTCTGGAGCTAATGAGATAATTTTCATAAATTTATCACCTCTTAACTCACGAGTTACTGGTCCAAATATCCTTGTCCCTAAAGGCTGTAATTGGGTATTTAAAATCACCGCCGCATTACCATCAAAACGTATTAGTGAACCATCTGAACGACGAACACCTTTTTTTGTTCTAACCACTAAAGCATTATATACCTCGCCCTTTTTCACTCTTCCACGAGGTATGGCATCCTTCACACTTACTTTTATAATGTCCCCAATACCGGCATATCGCCTATGCGACCCACCTAATACTTTGATACACATGACCCTTTTTGCACCGCTATTATCGGCAACGTCAAGGTTAGTTTGCATCTGAATCATTTTAAATTCCCAACTAAATATTTATCTAATATCAAAAGCGATTATTTAGCGCTTTCAACAACATCAACCAATCGAAATGTTTTTCTTTTAGAATATGGCTTACATGAAGTAATTGTCACCACATCACCTTCATTACATTGGTTGTTTTCATCATGAACTAACAGTTTTGTAGAACGTTTAATAATCTTCCCGTAAACAGGGTGTTTGACTCTACGTTCAACCAGCACAGCAACGGTCTTATCCATTTTGTTACTGATAACCCTACCCGATACTGTTCTTAATTTTTCACTACTTTCAGTCATGATGCTGTACTCGCCATTTCATTTAACACTGTATTGATACGTGCTATATCACGCCTGACCTTTTTAACCTGGTCAGGCTTCGACAATTGTCCTGTCGACTTTTGCATTCTCAGATTAAACTGTTCACGCGATAACTCTAATAGCATCGAGTTCAATTCTTCTTTCGTCTTCTGACGTAATTCACTTGCATTCATTACATTATTGTCCGTGCTGCAAAAGTTGTTTTTACAGGGAGCTTGGCGGCAGCTAATCTAAAAGCCTCTCTCGCCAATTCTTCTGGAACACCTTGAATCTCGTACAACATAGTACCTGGTTTTATCTGTGCGACCCAGAATTCCACACTACCCTTACCTTTACCCATTCTTACCTCTAATGGTTTTTTGGTAATCGGCTTATCTGGAAAAATTCTGATCCAGATTTTCCCACCCCTTTTGACGTGCCGTGTAATAGTTCTTCGGGCTGCCTCGATCTGGCGGGCGGTAATTCTACCACGAGTTGTAGCCTTAAGGCCATACTCACCAAAACTTACTGATGATCCCCTGACAGCAAGACCGTTATTCTTGCCTTTATGCTGCTTTCGGAATTTTGTTCTTTTAGGCTGAAGCATTCTATTTTTCCTTCAACTATTTCTTTGAAACTTTTTCTAATGATGCATCTTTTGCATCCACATCAAACACTTCTCCTTTAAAGATCCAGACTTTAATTCCGATGATCCCATAAGTAGTGTTTGCCTCGGCTGTTCCGTAATCAATATCTGCTCGCAAAGTATGCAAAGGCACTCTGCCTTCTCTATACCATTCTCCACGTGCAATTTCTGCTCCATTCAATCGACCGGCCACATTAATTTTGATACCTTCCGCGCCTAGTCTCATGGTATTTGTCACTGCACGCTTCATTGCCCGACGATACATAATTCTTTTTTCCAGCTGCTGAGCAATACTCTCTGCCACAAGTTTTGCATCTAACTCAGGCTTTCTAATCTCCTCAACATTCATCTGTACAGGCATACCCATCATTTTTGATACCACCTGTCTCATTTTATCAATATCTTCACCTTTCTTTCCGATGACAATACCGGGACGAGCTGTATGCACTGTAATATGTGCATTGCTACCTGGTCTATTGATTTGAATACGACTTACAGATGCGTGTGCTAATTTTTTCTGTATATATTCCCGGACTTTCAAGTCCTGTAATAAAAATACTGGATAATTCTGGCTATTTGCATACCATCTTGAAGTCCAGTCTTTTACTATTCCCAGGCGTATACCTGTAGGATGTACTTTTTGACCCATTTTTGCCTCTACTCGTATTCTGCTACTTTAATTGTAATATGACAGGTTCTTTTAAGAATATGATCTGCACGACCTTTTGCTCGTGTACGTATTCTTTTAAGTGTTGACCCTTCATTTACATAAACTGTTGATACAACAAGTTCATCAATATCAGCACTTTCATTATGCTCTGCGTTCGCAATAGCAGATTCGAGGAGTTTTTTTATAATTCCCGCCGCTTTTTTAGAACTGAACTGTAAAATATTTAATGCCTTTTCTACAGGTAAGCCACGTATCTGATCACCGACCAATCTAGCCTTTTGTGCAGAAAGAGGTGCATTACTTAATTTTGCCGAAACTTCCATTTCCACCTCCTTATCTTGATTTTTTATCTGCAATATGGCCTCTATAAGTACGGGTAGGAGCAAACTCACCCAGCTTATGACCAACCATATTTTCCGAAATCAGTACAGGTACATGTTGCCGTCCATTATGTACAGCAATTGTAAGACCCAACATATCCGGGCTAATCATTGATCTTCTTGACCATGTTTTAATCGGTTTCCGATTATTGTTCTTTACTGCTTCTTCTACTTTTTTCAGCAGATGATGATCAATAAATGGACCTTTTTTAATTGAACGTGGCACACTTCACCTCTTATTTTTGCTTACGACGTCTGACAATCATATTATCAGTCCGTTTATTTTTACGTGTCTTATAACCTTTTGTAGGTGTTCCCCATGGAGAAACCGGGTGTCTACCACCCGATGTTCTTCCCTCACCACCACCATGTGGATGATCGACAGGGTTCATAGCAACACCACGAACAGTTGGCCTGACACCACGCCATCTTGATGCACCAGCTTTACCTAGTGAAATAAGGTTATGTTCTGAATTAGAAACCTCGCCAACAACCCCTTTACAATCTGCTAAAACCTTACGCATTTCACCTGATCTTAACCGTAAAGTGACATGCATGCCTTCTTTTGCAACTAACTGCGCTGAGGTCCCTGCACTTCTAGCTAATTGAGCACCTTTTCCTGGCTTTAACTCCACACAATGTATGGTTGTACCTAAAGGCATATTCCTTAAAGGCATACAGTTACCAACCTTTACCGGAGTAACCTCTGAAGATAGAATTTCCTGACCTACTTCAATACCTTTCGGCGCAATTATGTATTGTCTAGATCCATCCTTATATAAAACCAATGCAATATTTGCGGTTCTATTTGGATCATATTCAATTCTTTCAACAACAGCTGGTATATCAGTCTTATTTCGTTTGAAATCAATGATACGATAGTGCTGTTTATGCCCACCACCTACATGACGTGTAGTAATTCTGCCCTGATTATTACGCCCGCCCGTTTTGCTTTTTTTATCAAGCAATGGAGCAAAGGGTTTTCCTTTATGCAACTCTTCATTTTTAACACGCACTACAAAGCGTGAACCTGGAGATGTTGGCTTGGATTTTAGAATAGCCATTCTTTTCTACCGTTCCTATTGATCTTTTAAACTAATCATTTACGCTGTTGCAAAATCGATATCGTGACCGGGTTTCAGCTTTACATAAGCCTTTTTCCAATCCGAACGCTTTCCTAATGTTCTTCCAAAGCGCTTGACCTTTCCTTTCACATTTAGCACCTGTACAGTGTCAACTTCAACACCGAACATTAACTCAACCGCTTTTTTTATTTGTAACTTGGTAGCAGACTTCTGTACCTTAAATACAAAGCGATTATGCTCTTCAGCTGCTAATGAGCTTTTTTCTGACACAATAGGTGCCAGCAATACATTTGTTAATTTGCTGTCCTGAATACTCATGCTAAACGTTCCTCAATATGCTTTATTGCCTCAGGGACCACTATTACTTTGTCCGCTGATACCAACAGAACAGGGTCTATGGATTGAGATGTCGCAACATTAACATAAGGTATATTGCGGGTAGCAAGATCCAGGTTTTTTGTAACCTCTGTTGCTACGATAAGCACACGCTTTCCATCAACCTCTTTTAACTTATTAACCATTTCCTTAGTTTTAGGCGAGTCTGGCATAATATCCTGACTGACTACTATCCGTTCTTGGCGCAATAATTCTGATAAAATCGACTTAATCCCTGCCCGATACATTTTCTTATTTAGCTTTTGCTCGTATGAACGCGGCTGTGCTGCAAAAGTGACCCCACCCGTACGCCATATAGGACTGCGTATTGTACCAGCTCTTGCGCGTCCTGTCCCTTTTTGTCTCCATGGCTTTCTACCACCTCCACTCACTTCGGAACGGTTTTTTTGTGCCTTAGTCCCCGCACGCGCACCGGCAAGATGCCTTACTACTAATTGATGAACCAGCGTCTCATTAAAATCTTTTCCAAAGATTTCTTCAGCAACCTCTACCGGAGCAGCACTATCATTACTATTTATTACAGGTATTTGTAAAGACATTGCTTACCCCTTATTCCGTTTTTTTACAGCCGGTGTTATCACCACATCACCACCTTTGGGTCCTGGAACAGCACCTTTTACAAGAATCAAATTTCTTTCTGTATCAATGGCTTGAATACTCAGATTGTGGGTTGTTGTTTTCACAGCCCCCATATGACCAGCCATTTTTTTTCCTTTAAACACCCGCCCCGGGGTTTGGCACATACCAATCGAACCAGGCGCTCTATGAGAGATAGAGTTACCATGCGTAGCATCCTGCATTCTGAAATTATGACGCTTAACGCCACCCGCAAATCCTTTACCAATGCTTATCCCTTGAACATCGACAACCTGACCTTCTTCAAATATATCCAAACCAAGTTCAGAACCGGCAGCCAAGTCCTCACCCTCACCGTCGCTCAGCCTGAATTCCCACAATCCGCGACCCGCCGTTACATTTGCCGCTGCATAATGCCCCGCCATCGCTTTATTAACTTTTGAAGACTTTTTTTCACCCGAAGCCACTTGTACAGCTTTATAACCATCCGTTTCTGGATTCTTTACCTGTACAACTCTATTAGATTCAATCTGAAGCACAGTAACAGGTACCGAACTTCCATCTTCACAAAAAACACGGGTCATCCCACGTTTACGACCAATAAGACCTATTGACATCTGCCAATTCCTCTACTTTAAATATTTATTATCGCTGTTATTTCAGCTTAATTTGTACATCAACCCCTGCCGCAAGATCTAATTTCATCAATGCGTCAACAGTTTTATCAGTTGGCTCAACAATATCAAGCAACCTTTTATACGTTCTCAATTCATATTGATCCCGTGCATCTTTATTAACATGCGGTGAAATCAAAATAGTAAATCTTTCTTTTCTAGTAGGCAATGGAATGGGGCCCAACACCTGGGCACCCGTTCTTTTTGCTGTTTCTACTATCTCACCAGCAGACTGATCAATCAATTTATGATCAAATGCTTTTAATTGGATCCGGATAGTTTGATTTGACATTTTTTAATTACTCTATAATTGAAGCAACAACACCCGCACCCACTGTGCGTCCACCTTCACGTACTGCAAACC
>CAYLNS010000001.1:0-48734 GCA_964385115.1 uncultured Methylomarinum sp. | reverse complement strand
TAAAAAATATAATAGAGGGTTTTTCTACGACCCGATAAAATCATGACTGGTCATATCATGCCAACCTATGGACGTTTACCGGTCACTTTTGAAAAAGGTGACGGTGTCTGGCTATGGGATACAGAAGGTGAGCGTTATCTGGATGCTTTGTCAGGGATTGCTGTCTGCAATTTGGGACATGCCCACCCTGCGGTTCATCAAGCGCTGTGCGAACAAAGCAAAAAACTGATTCATACCTCTAATCTGTATGGCATTGCTCAACAGGAAAAACTGGCTGATGCACTAACCCGCATCAGTGGTATGGATAATGTTTTTTTCTGCAATTCCGGCACCGAAGCCAACGAAGCTGCTTTAAAAATTGCACGTTTATGGGGCCACAGCCGAGGCATTGACAACCCTGTCGTTATCACCATGGAAAAAAGCTTTCATGGCCGCACATTAGGCGCCTTAAGCGCAACGGTAAACAGCAAAATACAACAGGGTTTTGAGCCCTTACTAGCCGGTTTTATCCATGTTCCTTTTAATGATATCGCAGCGCTTGAACATGCCATTACAGACAATCCCAATGTTGTTGCCATTCTGGTTGAACCGGTACAGGGTGAAGGCGGAGTCAACATTCCTGCCAGCGATTACCTGAACAAAGTCCGTCAATTATGCGACCGAACTCAATGCCTGATGATGCTGGATGAAGTGCAGACAGGCATGGGACGTACCGGACAGTTCCTGGCCTATCAGCATAACGACATTATTCCCGATGTCTGCACATTAGCCAAAGGTCTGGGAAATGGCGTACCCATCGGCGCCTGCATGGCTCGGGGAACGGCAGCACAAATCCTCAGCGCCGGCAAACACGGTTCAACATTTGGCGGCAACCCATTGGCTTGCAGTGCTGCTCTGGCAGTCATTCAGATACTGGAACAAACAGAACTCATTGATGAAGCCGGGCAAAAAGGCCAGCTGATTTGTGAGCAAATCCAACAAAAAACCAAAAACAGCACTGTTGTACATGATATTCGCCACCTGGGATTAATGATTGGCATTGAGTTAACAGAAAACTGCAGTCATCTGGTCGCCCAGGCATTACAGAAAAACCTGCTGATTAACGTCACCGCCGACAACACCATCCGCCTGCTTCCACCGTTGGTGATTGTACCTGAACATATCGAAATTTTGACTGACACTTTAGCGTCACTTATTAACGAATCCTTTAAGCAATAATACATTATGGAAACCAGACACTTTATCAGTCTGCTTGATTTAACATCAGAGCAATTACGCACACTGATTCATCGGGCGATTGAATTAAAAAACAACCGCGACCCCGACTATCAGCCATTGAAAGGCCAGGTACTAGCCATGATTTTTGAAAAATCATCCACCCGTACCCGCATTTCGTTTGAAGCAGGCATGACTCATTTCGGTGGCAGCGCTATTTTCCTGTCTCCAAGGGATACCCAACTCGGCCGGGGCGAACCACTGGAAGACAGCGCCAGAGTAATTTCCAGCATGGTTGACTGCATCATGCTCCGCACTCACAGCCACGACACCGTAACCACTTTTGCAAAACATTCCAGCGTTCCGGTTATCAATGGCCTGACAGACTTATTACACCCCTGTCAGCTACTGGCTGATATGCAGACTTATTTTGAACTTCGCGGCGACATTAAAGGTAAAACCGTAGCCTGGATTGGTGATGGTAACAATATGTGTCACTCTTACATCAATGCTGCCAAGATGCTGGATTTTAATCTGCATATCGCCTGCCCTGATGATTATCGCCCGCTGGACAGTATTATCAGTAATGCTGCTGACAAAATCCGGTTTTTCAACAGCCCGGAACAGGCAGCAATGAATGCTGATTTGATTGTAACCGATGTCTGGGCCAGCATGGGACAGGAGCAGGAGCAGCAAAAAAGAGAGCAGGCATTCAAACATTTTCAGGTCACTGAAAAGACCCTGCAAGCCGCCGCTGAAGACGCTATATTCATGCACTGCCTTCCGGCGCACCGGGGGGAAGAAGTTGCTGCCGAGGTCATCGATGGTCCTCAAAGCGTGGTTTTTCAGGAAGCAGAAAATCGTCTGCACGCCCAAAAAGCGTTACTGGAATTTCTCATCAAGCGGTAATTTCGATAGAATCGACAGGTAATTTGACTTAAATGAGCACACTTGTGAAAAAAACACTGATTTCTCTGGCCTTCCTGAGCCTTTTCAGCAGCCCGTTGCTGGCTAAAACGGTTTATGTAACCGACCATATTAAATTTACTATTAGAAGTTCTGAAAACAATCGCAGCAAAATTCTAAAAATGGTCCCCAGCGGCACCCCGCTGACGGTTATTAACGAAAACAAAGGCTCCGGTTATACCAAAGTCAAAACCGCCAGTGGTACAGTGGGGTACATTCTGAGTCGCCATATTCAGGATAAACCTATCAGTCGTTGGTATCTCAACAAAGCCAATAAACAACTGGAAGCCCTGAAACAGGAAAACGAGCAAATCAAACAGGAATTGCAAGTCTTAAAAAGCGATCATTCTGGCGCTCAAAACACCATGCAAACACTGACCGCGGAAAGAGATCAGCTTAGCCGCGAACTGAACGAGCTCAGACAAACGGCCGCCAACGCCGTACAACTTAAACATCAGCGCGATCAGCTGCAGGAACGTGTCATTTCTGTAGAACGCGAGTTACAACAGGTCAAACGTGAAAATCAGGCACTTGAAGACAGCGCTAATCAAGACTGGTTTTTATATGGCGGCATCCTGTCATTATTCGGCGTCATTCTGGGCTTTATTTTGCCCAAACTCAGCTGGCGTCGCAAAACCAGCAATTGGGATACTTTTTAACACGACTCCTTAGAACCGCCGGACAAGTAACTAACATTATTTTCTGCATATAAAACACACAGGTAGTATATACATGGCAAATTCAGGTGATAATAAAACCCGCCCCTTTTCATCACAGGTTGTCGATGGCATGGAAAGAGCGCCCAGCCGGGCAATGCTTCATGCTGTTGGCTTTAAGAATGAAGATTTCCAAAAACCCCAGATTGGGGTGGCGTCAACCTGGAGCATGGTTACTCCTTGCAACATGCATATTAACGACCTTGCCAAGCACGCCGAAACCGGAATCAACAATGCCGGCGGCAAAGCAGTTACCTTTAATACCATCACTATTTCTGACGGTATCTCTATGGGTACCGAGGGTATGAAATACTCATTGGTCTCCCGCGAAGTGATTGCCGACTCAATTGAAACAGTCACTGGCTGCCAGGGCTTTGACGGGGTTGTTGCCATAGGCGGCTGTGATAAAAACATGCCCGGCTGCATGATTGCCTTGTCCCGCCTGAACCGGCCTGCAATTTTTGTCTATGGCGGCACTATTCTGGCCGGCTGCCATAACAATAAAAAGTTAGATGTTGTTTCTGTATTTGAAGCAGTCGGCGCCCGCGCCAATAATAAAATTGATGATGCCGAATTAAAAGCCATTGAAGAAAAAGCGATTCCCGGTGCGGGTTCCTGTGGCGGCATGTACACAGCCAACACCATGGCTTCCGCCATTGAAGCATTAGGCATGAGCCTGCCCAACAGCTCTGCTCAGGCTGCTGTTTCCGAAGACAAACGTCTGGATTGTGAACGCGCCGGTGCTGCGGTTTTGGAGTTATTGAAAAATGACATCAAACCCCGCGACATCATGACCAAAGAAGCCTTTGAAAATGCAATCACCGTGGTGATTGCACTGGGCGGCTCGACCAACGCCGTGCTGCATTTACTGGCCATGGCCAATGCCAGCTTTGTCGATCTGAGCCTGGATGATTTCACCCGTATCGGCAAAAATGTGCCGATGCTGGCGGATTTAAAACCCAGCGGCCGCTATCTGATGGAAGAATTGATTGAAATAGGCGGCATCCAACCTTTAATGAAAGTGTTACTGGACGCTGGACTGTTGCATGGTGATTGTCTGACTGTAACAGGAAAGACACTGGCTGAAAATCTGGCTGAAGTTAAACCTTATCCCGATCATCAGGATATTATCCATTCTTTACAGAACCCCATTAAAAAAGACAGCCATCTGGCTATCTTATATGGCAACCTCGCCACCGAAGGCTCTGTTGCCAAAATAACCGGTAAGGAAGGCCTGGTATTCACCGGCACAGCTAAAGTGTTTGATGCCGAGGAAGAAGCCTTGCAAAGCATTCTGAATGGCGACATTGTCAAAGGTGATGTTATTGTTATTCGTTACGAAGGACCCAAAGGCGGCCCGGGTATGCGGGAAATGCTGTCACCCACTTCAGCCATTATGGGTAAAGGCCTGGGTAAAGATGTGGCACTGATTACCGATGGCCGCTTTTCCGGTGGTACCCATGGTTTTGTGGTCGGACATATCACACCTGAAGCGCAGCTCGGTGGTCCTCTGGCTATTGTTAAAAATGGCGATAAAATCACTATAGATGCGGAAAACAAAGTCCTGAACCTGCATATCAATGAACATGAAATGGCTCGCCGCATGGAAAAATGGCAGCAACCGGCTCCTCGCTATACCCGCGGGGTGTTAGCCAAATACGCCAAACTGGTCAGTTCGGCATCCAAAGGCGCAGTGACTGATAATCTCGACTAATCATGGCATACCGCCCTTTGCGGGCGGTCTCATCCACTGATGATCACCCCTTCTCAAACAAACACCTGTCAGACGGACTTTGTCAGCTGGTTCAGAAACTCCACTCCCTATATCCATGCCCACCGCAATCGCACGTTTGTTATTTTCTTCAGCGGTGAAGCGGTAGACAGTCAATTTGATCACCTCATTCACGATTTTGCTCTGTTAAAAAGCTTAGGCATCCGGTTGGTGCTGGTTCATGGCATTCGCCCGCAAATCGAACAACGTCTTAAACAGCAAAATATCACACCGGCTTACTATAACAATCTGCGCATTACCGATGAACAAACGCTGCAATATGTTAAAGAAGCCGCCGGTTGCGTGCGTATTGAAATCGAAGCTCTGTTGTCGATGGGGTTGGCTAATTCACCGATGGCGGGTGCGCGTATCAAAGTGGCATCCGGCAACTTTGTCACTGCCCGGCCTTTAGGAATTATTGACGGTATTGATTACGGATATACCGGCACCGTCAGGCGCATTGACAGACAGAGCATTCATCAACAGCTGGATGAAAACAATATTGTCCTGGTCTCGCCTATCGGTTTTTCCCCGACCGGTGAAGTGTTTAATCTGGGCGCGGAACAAGTTGCAACCGAAATAGCGATTGCTTTAGAGGCGGAAAAGCTTATCCTGCTTACTGAAGAGGATTGCCTTGCCCCAAAAACACAGCAACCCATCCAGCAAATGACAACCACCGAGGTGGAATCTCTACTTAATCAGCAGAAAAACCTGACTGAGGCCATTGCTAAATCGCTTACTGCTGCATTAAAAAGCTGTCAGCAAGGTGTCAAACGGGTACATCTCATCAACCGGCATACCGATGGTGCATTATTACTGGAATTATTCAGCCGGGATGGTATCGGCACATTAATCAGCGCCACGCCCTTTGAGGAAATTCGTCAGGCCACACTCGATGATATTGGCGGCATTCTGGAACTGATTACCCCACTGGAACAACAGGGCATACTGGTTAAACGTTCACGGGAAAAGCTGGAAATGGAAATTGATGATTATATTGTTATTGAACGTGACGGCCTGATTATTGGCTGCACCGCTCTGCATTGCATTGACCCGGAACATGCAGAAATTGCCTGCCTTGCCGTTCACCCGGACTATCAACACTCTTCCCGGGGCAATCAATTATTGAACTTTCTGGTCGGCAAGGCTAAAAACCAAGGCATTAAAAAGATTTTCGCCCTGTCTTCTCAGACCATGCATTGGTTTATAGAACGCGGTTTTAAAACAACCCGCGTCGAAATGCTGCCCGAACAGATGAAAAGTTTCTATAATTACCAAAGAAACTCCAAAGTACTGTGTAAGGACCTTTCCACGTGTTAAAGATATTGCAAATAACTGATATGCATATTCTGCCCGAAGCCGATGAAACACTGATGGGCGTCAACACGGATGAGTCTTTCGCAGCTGTGCTGAATCAGGCTTTTAGGCAACACCAGCATTTTGATTTGATTTTGCTGACGGGTGACCTGGCTCAAACACCCACCCCAAAAAGCTACCAGCGGATTATCAACCGGCTAAAGGCTTATAATACAGCCTGTCTTTGTCTTCCCGGTAATCATGACGATACCGAGGTTATGGACAAAGTCATGAATAACGGCAACATCTCAAGTGCCAAGGCCCACAAAATTGAAAACTGGCAAATCATCTGCTTAAACAGCCAGATTCCAGGAAGTGCTGATGGGGCGCTAAGCCCGGCAGAACTGGAGTTTCTCACCCGGCAACTGGAAAAACACAGCACCACCCCCACGCTGATAGCCGTTCATCACAACTGCCTGCCCACAGAATGTAGCTGGCTGGATACCATGATGATTAAAAACAGCGAGGAATTTTTACACATTATTCGGCAACATTCCCAGGTTAAACTTGTGTCTACAGGCCACATCCATCAGGAAATGAAGCGTAAATACCACAATATCCCAATCCTGGGCACCCCGGCCAGTTGTTTTCAGTTCAAACGGGAAAGCAGCCAATTTGCCATCGATAACAAACCGCCCGGATACAGAGTGCTCAATCTTGAAAACGATGGAAGTTTCTCAACACAAGTTTACTGGCTGGATGAAATAGCACCGGGCCTGAACCCTGCTTTACAGGGTTATTGATTAGCCCGTATATCCTGATACCCTTCCGGATTGATGGGGATACCTTCCGCCAGTAAAAAGGCGCTGAGTTCCACCATCGCCTTTTTATAAACTTTGCGTTTAAAATAAACCACATCATTTAATGGCTCCCAGTATTCCACCCACTTCCAGCCATCAAACTCCTGTTTGTGACCACAATCAAAGCGCACCGAAGAGCCATCTGTCAGCATCTTTAAAATAAACCAAATCTGCTTCTGGCCGATACAAAGCGGCATTGAATGTTTGCGAATATATCGTTCCGGCAGTTTGTATCGCAGCCAGTAGCGTGTTCGCCCAATTAATTGCACATCCTCCTGCCTGAGCCCCGTTTCTTCATAAAGCTCTCGATACATCGCGGTTTCCGGATCTTCATTACAATCTATACCGCCCTGGGGAAATTGCCACGAGCTGGCCCCCTTACGTTTTGCCCAGAAAACACGACCCTCATCATTACAAAGGATAATACCGACATTGGGCCGATACCCTTTTGAGTCAATCATGTTATAAAAACCTGTTCTTAAACTGCCTGTCACATCTTAATGCGGAATGCTAAAATAGCCTGACAGTACAGTGATTAAATATTGGCATCATTGTTCCATAAATAGACGCATTGCGCCATCACATCATGCACTTTTTCAAGACAGCCAACATTCAGGACTAAAGGTTTATAACAGTGAGTTTAGCAATTTTTGATTTGGACAATACTCTAATCGCCGGTGACAGCGATTTTTTATGGGGTCAGTTTCTGGTTGACCAGGGTATCGTTGACAAGGAGCATTACGAACAGGCTAACGCCCGTTTTTATGAAGACTATAAACAAGGAAAACTGGATATTGTCAAGTTTCTTGAATTTTCGCTGGCACCCTTGGCCCGGCATGATACTGAACAGCTTTTTAAATGGCGTGAGCAGTTTGTTGAGTCGCTGATTAAACCCATTTTGCTGGAGAAAGCCGCCGCCTTGGTCGACAAACATCGCCAACAAGGAGATACCTTGCTTGTGATTACGGCCACCAACCGTTTTGTCACCGAACCTATTGTCCGTTTATACGGTATTGCAAACCTGATAGCCACCACGCCTGAATTCAAAGACGGCCGCTATACCGGCAAATTTATCGGGACACCGTGCTTTCAGGAAGGCAAAGTTACCTTATTGAATGAATGGCTGGCAGATCATCAACAAAACATGTCCGGCAGCTATTTTTACAGCGATTCGCATAATGATTTACCCCTGTTAAACCAGGTTGACCATGCCATTGCCGTTGACCCGGATGAAAAACTAAAAGCTGTTGCCGAAAAATCCCACTGGGAAATCATCAGCCTGCGTTAACCCAGCCTTGTCATTGTAGCATCATACAACGACAACTTATTGATTAGTATGGATTAAAGTTTTTAGGCTTGCCGTCCCAAAAAATATTTATATCTTTTTATCACCAAGAGGCTGTCGGGTTTAGGATGGAAAGTAACGAGACAAGTGGAAAAAAGTACCGATTTCCCACTGTCACAGTAGAATTTTCCTAAACCCGACAGCCTCCTGGCTTATGATATTGACGATAAAGCTTGGCTAGCCTTCTTCCAATACCCGGTACAATACTTCCTTAACCGTATCCGGCTCAAACGGCTTGTCAAATATGGCAGAAACGCCCGCTTTTTGAATATTACTCAAGCGGGCTTCATTATGCTCACTGGTTACCATTAATATCGGGATAAAAGCATTATTCATTTCATGGCGGATATATTCGGTTAATTCCTGGCCGTCCATTTCTGGCATATTATAATCGGTCACAATCAAATCGAATGACTCATCCGCCTGTTGAAACAAGGCAACGGCTTCTTTTCCATCCTGCGCCTGGGTAATCTGGGTAATACCCATGTTTTCCAACACTCTGGAAATATGTTTGCGAGCCAGTTTACTGTCATCCACCACCAGCACCCGCAGTTTTTCTATATCATAATACTCCAGCTCCATCTGCTGCGGATCGATAAACTCTATAGTGTTTCTTAACGCCCGTTTTAAATCCTCATGACTGAATGGCTTCGGTAAAATGGCCACTACTCCCGCCTGCCGCACCTTATCCAGCACCGACCAGCTATTCTCACTGGAAATCAGCATCACGGCAATTTCCCGCAGCTCATCATCAGACTTTATCGACTCAATAAAGTCGGTGGCATCCATATCCGGCAGATACATGGCGCTGATAATCAAATCCGGCCGGAAAGACTGAATACTCTGCAAGGCTTGTTCGGCTGTGGAAACACCTTCAATATTGACGATACCTTCTTCCTGCAGATGCTTGAGAATAACCTTCAGTTGTGTCGAGGAGGGCTCAAGTAAAAGTATGGATAAATCAGAAATATGAATATTTTGCATGAATGACTATTTTCTATACGGATTAAAATTGATAAAACCATAACGGTTGGGCATGACGATTTTTGCCAGCGAGTCCGCATCCATTACAGCCTGTTTTTTAATAATGCCATTCAAGTATAGTAAATATGCTGAAACTGCATAAACTTTATTATTGTCCAAAATACCCGGCCTATCCATTGGCATGGAACGCCGGATAAAATCAAATAAAGTAGTCGCATAAGGCCAATAATTTCCAATGGTTTTATCCGGTGGATTATCGGTTAAGTTATGTTGTGCTCCTGCCAGCTCTTCTGCACTGCCGCCACTTCCATCCACACCATGACAACTTTGGCAATATTGCAGATAAACTTTTTGCCCGTCATTCACACTTCCCCGGCCTTCAGGCAAACCACCGCCGTTGGGAAAAACATTCAGATTCCAGTTTCTAATCATCTCAGCCGACGCCGGTCGACCCAGCTCTGGCCCGGCACTTTCTGCCTGTACCCCGGCAGTTATTAACAAACAACCAAATATTGCCACTTTATTGATAAACATGAGTAATTTCACCCTCAGCGGATATCGCCCAACTGACAATCGCATTGTAATGAAAATAGCCATATCTACCCCGCTGGCTGACAAGCTGTTCCCGTTCGGGTTGCTGGTAACCTGTTTCATCAGTGACCCGGCTTTTAATCACGGCCGCCTGCCCATCCCACCGCCAGGGAATCCTGAAGCGGGTAAAACATTTTTCCAGAACCGGTGTCTGTAGTTCCGCCAGCGCCCAGCTGCGGCCACCATCGGCTGATACCTCCACTTGCCTGACTTTTCCTCGACCGCTCCATGCCAGACCTTTAATCTGATAAAGCCCCGGCTCAGTCAGTTTATATCCCACACAAGGATAGGTTATCAGCGACTTTGCCTCCATGATAAAACTGAATTGCCGGGCTTTTCCTGAGGGCAGTAAATCAGTATATTTTGCTGTTTCGTTTCTGGCCATGACCGGCTGATTGCTAATCTGTATTCTTCGCAGCCATTTCACATGGGTTACACCTTCCCAGCCTGGAACAATCAAACGTAAAGGATAGCCATTTTCAGGACGAATACGCTCACCATTTTGATATAAGGCTAATAGGCAGTCGTCCAGGGCCTTTTCCAAAGGAATACTGATATTCATCGCAGCTGCATCTGCGCCTTCCGCCACCAGCCATTGCGCCTGCGATTTCAGCTTGCATTCACTCAGCAACACTCTCAACGGTACACCCGTCCACTCACCACACGACACCATACCATGAAAGAACCCAGCTGCTGCTTGAATAGGCCGTTCGCGCCAGCCGGCATTACTATTGCCACCACATTCGATAAACCCCAGGTGTGAAGCCATCGGATAGCGTAATAAATCGTTAATATTAAAAACCAGTGATTGCTCAACCAGGCCATGAATTAATAATTGAAATTTAGCCGGGTCAATTTCAGGCACACCGTTATGATGGCGTTCAAAATGCAGACCATTCGGCGTTATCATGCCTTCTAACTGATGCAATGGTGTCCATGAAACACCATTGCCGGCAACCATAGAATTTGCCGCACTCCAGCGAATAATCGAGCGTTCATGTGCTGAAGGCTGTCCATAGGGTGTGAAACCTTTGCCGGGAGTATTCATCCAAGACTGTCGAGCCGAAGAGGATTCTGAAACCAACGCAGCGACAGAAAAACCCACCCCCCGTTTCAAAAACAGCCGCCGGTCCAGCAAACCACCACCGGCAACAGGCTTCATCAAGCCAGTATCACTCATGTTTTAACCCAATATTTTGCCGGGCGAAAAAATCAATCAAAAAATCAGTAAAAGAAGTCATTTTAGCCGGATAAAAGCGCTTTTGTAGATAAGTTGCATAAACCAGAAGTCTGGGAATACGGTAATCTGGCAAGATTTCGACTAATTTCCCTTGTTTTAAATATTCTGAAACCGATAATTCAGGCGTGCGAATAATCCCCATTCCCAACAATGCTGCCTGAGACAATGCCCGGCCATTATTACTGGCAAAAAACCAGTCAATCTTTAATTTTGCTGTTTCCCCGTCTTTGTTAAATATCCAGTAATCTCCATGAGGTGTATTCACATAATGCAAACAGCGATGCTGATTCAGCTCCTCGGGGGTCTCAGGGCAACCATGCTCCTGTAAATACTGAGGCGAAGCATATGTCCCCAATTGGGTTTCGGTAATTTGGCGGGCAACCACGCCGGGATCCAAAGTATCCGTTACCAGAATCACAATATCAAAAAGACCATCCCGTAAATTCTGAAATTTATTGTCCAGCGTCATCATAATTTTCACATCGGGATATTGCTTTTGATAGGCTTCGATAGCAGGCACCATATAAATACTACCAAAATCAATTGGTGCGCTGATTTTTAAAACGCCTTTTACACTTTGCCCCAGCTGAGAAGTCGCCTCTTCCAACTCAAGCAGCTCCTCCAGAATTTTTTTCCCCTGTGAATAATAATTTTTTCCGGCTTCTGTCAGGTTCAGGCTTCGCGTTGTCCGATTAATCAGCACCACCCCTAAATCCTTCTCCAGGGCCGCTACATATTTGCTGATCATCATCGGGGAAACATTCATTTCCCGAGCAACCGCTGCAAATGTGCCAAGTTCAACAATACGACAAAAAACACGCATATTATTGAATTTATCCATCCCACCCTCGCATCAATACAAATAATTTATAGTTTATAAACCAAAACCTGGTTTAAATAAAGTCTCTTGTTTCCTATAATTCGCCGTGGAGATAGTATTAAATCCGTCTAGATATTGGTAACACCAATATTGCGGACGGATTCTTTTTTGCCCAAAGAGAATTTTTTAGAAAAAATACTGGAAAACAATCGCACCTTCCAGTATCATAGCGGCTCTTACGGAGAGGTGGCTGAGTGGTCGAAAGCGGCGGTCTTGAAAACCGTTGAGGGTTTGTAGCCCTCCCAGGGTTCGAATCCCTGCCTCTCCGCCATTATCCAAATCAAATATATTCCTATTATCCTTTCCCGGATACCCTCCACCGCTAATAAAATCAAAAAATAGCAGATAATTCCATTGACAACGATAAGTATCAATCTGTAAAATACACGGATTCACTTAACTTGATTTATCAAGTCCCTTAGCCGAGGTGGTGAAATTGGTAGACACGCTAGCTTCAGGTGCTAGTGGGGGCAACCCCGTGGAGGTTCAAGTCCTCTCCTCGGCACCAAATACTCCCTCTTCTACTAACTTCAGTTTTATCTCCCAAGGGAAAAGTAAACACTAATCAACTTCACCCATATATAAAACAACTTCTAAGCACTGCTATCGGTATTTAATACTCACGTCCTGCCTGGATGTTATTTTTTGTAAAGCAGATAATAATTCATTGGTGGGCCTGACGCGCCAGTCATCTCCTAACTTGATAGTGGCTCTGGCTTGTTTGCACTGATACTGGATAATCACCGGACAGGACCCTCCTGTGAAAGGCGTCAGTTTTTCCTTGAGTTTATCGATAAAAGCTATTCCCGACATTTCATCAACTGGATTCCAGTTAATTTCAAGGTGACGGGAGAACATTTCCCGCGCCTGCTCAAAGGTATAGATTTTTTCCGCCGTTACCCGCAGCATACCGGAAAAATCATCCATACTCATACTGCCTTCGACAACCAACAAGGCATCATTCTGGAAAACCTCACGATATTGCTCAAAAACCTTGCTGAAAGCGGCGACCTCCAGACGGGCGGTTTTGTCATCCAGCGTGGCAAAGCCCATCATTCGGCCTTGTTTGGTCTGGCGAGTTCTGAGTTCAACCACGAGACCGGCAACCCGACCTTCCATTTTGCCTTTAGAGCGTTCAGCATCCGCTAACATATCAGCTATACTGCCATGAACGATATGCTTAAGCTCCTGCCGGTATTCATCAATCGGATGCCCGGTTAAATACAGCCCCAGGGTTTGTTTTTCAGCACTTAAGCGGTCTTTTTCCGACCAGGGCTCAGTAATACTTGAATAGGTTTCGCCACTATCATCACTATGATCAACTTGTACCGATAAGCCAAACATATCCGTCTGCCCGGCCAGGCTCATTTTTCCATGTTGTTCGGCCACTTTAATGGCCGTAGTCAGTTCAGCCATATGCGCCGCACGATTACTATCAATGGAATCCAGCGCACCGGCTTTAATCAGGGCTTCCAATACCCTGCGATTGACTTTCCTAAGCTCTACTCGTTTACATAAATCATAAAGCCCGGTAAACACTCCATTTTCTCTACGTTCTTCCAGCAAATCCTGAATCGCCGACTCACCCACCCCTTTAATAGCGCCAATCCCGTAAACAATCTGGTTTTGTTCATTGACCGTAAAACGATAATCAGAAACATTAATATCGGGCGGGCAAACCGTTAAGCCCATCTGCCGGCATTCTTCAATCAATACCACTACCTTATCGGTATTGTCCATATCAGAAGACATGACTGCCGCCATAAATTCCGCAGGATAATGGGCTTTTAACCAGGCAGTCTGATAAGCGACCAGAGCATAAGCCGCCGAATGGGATTTATTAAAACCATAACCGGCAAATTTTTCCATCAAATCAAAAATATAGGTTGCGATGGATTCTTCTATACCGTTTTTAATTGCTCCTTCGGTAAAAATGGCTCGTTGCTTGGCCATTTCCTCCGGCTTCTTTTTACCCATTGCCCGTCGCAGCATATCAGCGCCACCCAGCGTATATCCAGCCATTTCCCGGGCAATCTGCATCACCTGCTCCTGATACAGGATAACGCCATTCGTCGGGCTCAGGATGGGTTCCAGCAGCGGATGAGCATATTCTGCCTTGGCGCCGTGTTTAACATTGATATAGTCATCAACCATGCCTGATTCCAGTGGCCCCGGACGAAACAGGGCGACCAGCGCAATAATATCGTTAAAGCAATCAGGCTTCAGTTTTTTAATCAAGTCCTTCATCCCGCGCGATTCCAGCTGAAATACTGCGGTTGTCTGGCATTTATCAAACAGCTTGTAGGTGTCTGGATCATCACGGGGAATTTGACTGATATCGACCAGTGCCTCCCCCTGTTGCTGTTTTTTACTATTAATCGTCTCCAGCGCCCAGTCGATAATCGTTAAGGTTCTCAAGCCTAAAAAATCGAATTTGACCAGACCAACCGCTTCGACATCATTTTTGTCAAACTGAGTCACTAGGTTGCCGCCACCCTGTTCACAATAAAGCGGCGTAAAATCCGTCAGTTTACTGGGAGCTATTACCACACCCCCGGCATGTTTACCGGCATTCCTGGATATTCCCTCTAATGACAGCGCCATGTCAATCAAGGTTTTGACTTCTTCTTCCGTATCATACAATTCCTTGAGTTCGGCGCTTTCCTGTAATGCTTTATCCAGTGTCATGCCAATTTCAAAAGGAACCAGTTTGGCCAGCCGGTCTACAAACCCGTAGGAAAAAGCCAGCACCCGGCCAACGTCCCTGATGACCGCTTTCGCCGCCATAGACCCGTAGGTGATAATCTGGGATACACGGTCGCGCCCGTAGTGTTCGGCCACATAGTCAATCACTTCGTCGCGCCTTTCCATACAGAAATCGATATCAAAATCCGGCATCGAAACCCGCTCCGGATTTAAAAATCGCTCGAACAGTAAATCAAATTCTATCGGATCCAGGTCGGTAATTTTAAGCGCATAGGCTACCAATGAACCGGCACCGGAACCACGTCCCGGCCCAACTGGAATATCATTATTTTTAGCCCACTGAATAAAATCCGCCACAATCATGAAATAACCAGGAAACCCCATCTGCATAATTACATCCAGCTCAAACTGCAAACGCTCCTGGTAAACCCTGGTATTTTCCTCCGGTGTTCCGGAACCAAACGGTGGATGCTGAGATAATCTTTCCGCCAGCCCCTTTCGAGACTCTTCACAGAAAAACTCATCCAGACTCATCCCTTCAGGTACCGGAAAATCGGGCAGAAAGTTTTTGCCCAGCGTCAGCTCTACATTACAGCGCTTGGCAATTTCGACGGTATTTTCCAGTGCCTCCGGAATATCAGCGAATAATTCCTGCATTTCCTCGCTGCTGCGCAAATATTGTTGCTCGGTATAATCTCTGGGCCGGCGATTATCATCCAACACCCGTCCCTGATGAATACACACCCGAACCTCGTGGGCCTCAAAGTCTTTTTGCTGCAGAAAACGCACATCGTTGGTGGCAACTACAGGTAATTCCAGCTCGGTAGCCAACTGAACGGCGGCCTGAATATAGCGGGATTCATGCTGTTTACCAACTCGTTGCAGTTCCAGATAGAAACAATCAGGGAATAATGCCCGCCAGTATTCGGCCCGCTCTCTGGCTAAGGAAAAGTTATCAGCTAATAACGCTTCGCCGATATCACCTTCCATGGCCCCGGACAATACAATCAAGCCCTGATGGTTCTGCTCCAGCCACTGCCTGTGAACCATTGGAATCCCTTGATGCTGTCCCTGCTGATAAGCTTTGGAAATCAGTTCAGTCAACACGACATAACCTTGCCGGTTGCGCGCCAGCAAAGTCAAACGATAAGGGGACGCGGCATCTTCAGGATTGTAAAGATAGATATCACTACCAATAATGGCTTTGATTCCCTGGCTTTGTGTTGCTGTATAAAATTTTACCAGCGAAAACAGATTCGACTGCTCTGTTAACGCCGCAGCCGGCATATTGAGGGCGTCCAGTTTTTTGACCAACGGCTTTAACCGGACAATCCCATCCACCAGAGAGAATTCTGAGTGAATTCGCAAATGCACAAAAACAGGCTTCATAGACAATGAAAAGATAATTCAGCCAGGCTGTTTTTAACAGTCACTGACCTTGTTGGATGATTTTACGAACAGGCGCAAAGGACTGACGGTAATGCGGCGTAATACCTTTCAGCTGAAGTTGTTGAATATGCAAACGAGTCGGGTAACCTTTATGAGCTGCCAGACCATAATCAGGATAAAGCTTATCCAGCACAATCATTTCATCATCCCGACTGACTTTTGCCAGAATAGATGCGGCTGAAATTTCAGCATGAATTTGATCACCCTGGATAACTGTCTCACCTGGATAGGCAATTTGTGGATAAAATTTTCCATCAACCCGCACATAATCAGCCTGAATATCAAGACCTGAAAAAGCCCTTTTCATGGCCAATAAGGATGCTTGCAATATATTAATACGATCGATTTCATTGGCTTCGGCGCGCCCTAGTGACCAGCTTAACGCTTTTTTTCTGATTTCATCGGCGAGAATACGCCGTTTTTTATCACTCAGTTTTTTTGAATCACCCAGCCCGGTAATAGGATTTTCAGCATCCAGTATCACGGCCGCAGCAATCACGGGACCGACAATACAGCCTCGTCCCACTTCATCAATACCGGCGACAAGAGGCGGTTTTATCGCAAAATCCCCCGAGTTACATTACGCAGGAAGCTGACCATTTTGGAGAGCTGATCGCTGTCTCCCGCCAATTCTTCAATCTCTTCAATCGCGTCTTCAATCCGTAGACCATTTTTATATAAAATCTTGTAGGCTTTACGAATTAAACGAATATCTTCTGCCGAAATGCCATTCCGTTCCATTCCGACTGAATTGATGCCATGCGGCCGTGTTGGATGCCCGCCAACCATTACATAGGGAGGAATATCCTGAGTAACCGCACTGCCCATCGCAGAAAAACTGTATTCACCAATCTGGGTAAACTGATGAACCAGAGTAAATCCGCCCAAAATAGCATGATCCCCGACATGGACATGGCCAGCAATGGATGCACCATTTGCCATGATGACATGATCGCCAATGACACAATCATGCGCCACATGAGCATACGCCATAAACAGGTTATCGCTGCCAATTAGTGTCAGGCCATGATCCTGAACCGTCCCGCGATGCATGGTGACAAATTCCCGAATCACATTTCTGTCACCGATTTCCAGCCGGGTCACTTCATCGGCATATTTTTTATCCTGAGGATCCTCGCCAATGGACGAAAACTGATAAATCCGATTATCCCGACCGATGGCTGTCGGTCCTTTTATCACGACATGAGGCCCGATAACAGTACCGCTATCAATCTGCACATCCGGTCCAATCACCGTAAATGGACCGATTTCAACATCCTCTTCAATTTCAGCCGAGCTATCAATGACTGCTTTTGAATCAATCATTTACAGGCACCGAGGCTGCACACATGATTTGCGCTCTGGCAGCCAGAACTCCTTCGACTTCCGCACAGCAATCAAATGTCCAGATATTACGTTTGCGATTGGTTAAAACAGCTTCCAGAGATAATTGATCCCCCGGTACTACCTGCTTTTTAAATCGCGCCTTGTCAATCCCGGCCAGATAGTAAACTGTGCCTTTAACACAAGATTCATCACTTTGTGAAGTCAACAATGCCGTTGTCTGCGCCAGAGCCTCCATAATCAAAACCCCTGGCATCACCGGCTGATCGGGGAAATGTCCCTGAAAGAAAGGCTCATTCATGCTGACATTTTTAATGGCCCGTAATTTTTCTTGAGGAATACATTCCAGCACCCTGTCAACCAAAAGAAACGGGTAGCGATGAGGCAGTAACTCTCTGATTTGAAGTATATCCAATGTAGCAGTCATAGTAATCCTTTTACTAAATACGTTTAGTCAGAAAGACTGGCCAGTTTATCCTGCACCTGTTGAGTCACATCGACTGCCGGGCTGGCATAAATAACACCATCGGTCAGCAGTAAATCAAAACTTTGTTCCTTGGCCAAAGCACGGATAGCTTCGACAATACGACGTTGTAATTTACCCAGCTCTTCATTACGACGCATATTAAAGTCTTCACTAAATTCCTGCTGAGAGCGTTTGGCTTCGCGTTTTTTGGCGATAATATCCCGTTCCAGTTTGCGTCGTTCTGACTCACTCATCACTGATGCATCACGCGCCAGTTTTTCCTCCAAAGCCTGTATTTCTTTCTGCTGAGAAACCAGGTGTCTGTCTCTGGGCTTGAACTCCTGCTCAAGTCGTTTTTTGGCTTTGGCAGCCTGAGGTGCTTTTTCAAGAACCTGAGCCACATTGACAAAGCCTATTTTTAATTCAGCAAAACTGATATTGGTGACAAAAATCAATGCCAAAAAGAGCGAAATTTTTATTTTCATTTTCAACCATCCTCAGGTTTTATAGTAAAGTTAAATAATTATAGGGTAAAAGCCTGCCAAACTAAAACCCTGAGCCAAAAGAGAACTGAAAGGACTGCTTCTGGTCGCCATCAATTGAATTCATCGGTATGGCAAAGCTGACAGCTAACGCTCCGAATGGTGACAGCCATTCACCGGAAATGCCGACTGAATAACGCATATTACTGACGCTAAAACCGTTATTGATGGTACCTGCGTCAACAAATGCCCCCATTCGAACTGACTTACTTTCTTTTAAGAAAGGCACTGGAAAAAACAGTTCAGCTTTACCTGTTATTTTAGTGCTTCCCCCAAATGATCGATTATTGGAATCTCTTGGCCCCAGGGTATTATCCTTGAAACCACGAACCGATCTGACCCCACCGGCAAAATAATGTTCAAAAAACGGTAAATTTTTGGTATCGCCATATCCGTCACCATAGGCGACTTCTCCCAGCAACCTGAAGGTAAGGTCTTTGGCAATAGGAAAATAATGTTGCTGCTTATAAGCAACTTTGTAATACGTCAAATCACTGCCTGGAATGGTCGCCAATGCAGAAAATCGCTGCTGTCCGCCAGCAGTGGGGAATAACGCACGATTCAAGGTGTCATGAGTCCAGCCCAAGCCCAGTGACAGGGTTAAATAACTGTCTCCCTGTGTATTGACAAAATCCCTGATTTCATTCGAAGTGAACGTGGATGTATTTAATTTTGTATATCTGAAATCAGTATTAAACCTTAACCGGTCAAACTCGTTTAACGGAATACCAAAATTAAAACCACTGTTAATCACATCGGTAGAGTAATTGGAAATATTTGCCTGAGATGCATCTCTGGCTATATAGCCCAAATCATACCCCATACTGACACCATCCAGTGTGTAGTAAGGGTCAAAATAGCCAAAACTGTACTGTGTGGTTATATTACTATTATTAAATGCAAGATTAACCCTTTTGCCTGAACCGAAAACATTGTCTTGGGAAATATTGGCATTGAATACCAAACCCTGAACCTGGGAAAAACCCACCCCGGCAGAAAGGTTTCCAGATGAGCGTTCGCTGACTGAATAATTGACATCCACCTGATCCGAAGTACCGACTACGGGCGGCGTTTCAACATTTACATCCTTAAAATAGCCCAGTCTTTGCAACCTCGTTTTGGAGCGCTCAATTTTTTTACCTGAAGCCCAGGCGGCCTCCATCTGCCGCATTTCCCGACGTAACACTTCATCCCGGGTCTTGGTATTGCCTTTCATATTGATGCGTCTGACATAGACTCTTTTGCCCGGATCAACAAAAAACGTCATGACAACCGTTTTCTTGTCCTCGTTAATCTCGGGCACCATATTGACATTGGCAAACAGGAAACCCTCATCGCCCAAACGGTCTGAAATGGCTTTTGATGTCAACGTGGCATTTTTGCGGGAAAAGATTTCGCCCGGCCCCACCTGAACCAGCTTGATTAATTCATCCGGCTTGACCACCAGATTACCGGTCAGCTTGACCTTTTCCAGTGTGTACAAATCACCTTCATTAATATTGACGGTAATATAGATTTCTTTTTTATCCGGGGTGATATTGACCTGGGTGGATTCAATATTGAATTTAATATAGCCCCTGTCCAGATAATAGGAGCGTAGGCGCTCAAGGTCTGCTGATAATTTTTGCTTGGAGTATTGGTCATCTTTAGTATAAAAAGATAACAGATTCGTGGTGCTCAGCTCAAACAAATCAATCAAATCATCACTGTCAAACACATGGTTTCCAACAATATTAATTTGTTTGATTTTAGCGACCCGTCCTTCGGAAATCTCGATATGAATCCCGACCCGGTTGCGGGTCAGTCTGCTTACATCTGTTTTAATCCGTACGCCGTATTTACCATGACTGAAATACTGCCGTCTTAATTCCTGTTCGACTTTTTCCAGTAATTGCCGGTTAAACACCTTGCCTTCTGCCAAGCCAATAGTATTTAGTGCCTTTTTCAGGTCATCCTTGCTGATATCCTTGTTCCCTTCAAAAATAATTTTTGCAATGGTCGGACGTTCCGCCACATGAACAATCAATGTATTCCCCGACCGTTCCAGTACAACATCCTTAAAAAAACCTGTTTTAAACAAGGCTCTGATGGCAGCCGCAGCCTTCTGAGGAGTAAACTCTTCCCCCACATTCACGGGAAGATAGTTATAAACCGTACCAGCCGAAATACGCTGCAACCCTCTAATCTGGATATCTTTGACAATAAAGCCATTATCGCCATTTGCTACGCGCATCAATAAAGCTAATAACAAAAACAGCGAAAAAAAAAGTTTCTTTTTCAAGAGGGTTAATCCATCCAAATAAAAATATTAAAAATTATATCATGCCCGCATCACGGAAAACGCCAGGACTTCATCAATCGACTGCTTTCCCGTTATTAACATTAATAACCGGTCCAATCCAATTGCCACACCACTGCATTCCGGCAACCCCGCCCGCAATGCCGATAAAAAACGCTGGTCTTTTTCAACCACAATCTGATTATTCATCTTTCGGGTTAGTATTTCCTTATCAAAACGTTTTTCCTGCTCATCGGCATCGCTCAATTCAAAAAAACCATTTCCCAACTCAATACCATCAATAAACACTTCAAAACGTTCGGCCACATTGGAATTTGCCTCACTTATTCTAGCTAATGAAGACTGAATGGCAGGATAACCATATACCAGACAAATAGTATTTTTTCCCAATTGGGGCTGTACTTTAAACGAAAAAAGATAATCCAACCATGTCGCATGATCTTTCTGACAGATTGTCAGCGCATCTTGCAGTTCATTTTCATTCGCATAAGCCTGCCATCTGGATAATTCAAATTCAAAGGGATTAAGCCCGGTTGCAGCAGAAAAAAGCTCCTGATAGCTCATCGGGGCTATTTTTCTTAAATCCCGTACCGGCAGCAAAAGCTCCGCTAATAAATCACTGACTTCCCGCATTAACTGCTGAAGATTAAACCCCACTCGGTACCATTCCAGAATCGTAAATTCAGGATTATGAAACCTTCCCAACTCACTATTCCTGAAGGCTTTACAAATCTGATAAATGCTGCCACTACCTGCAGCTAACAGCCTTTTCATGGCAAATTCAGGTGAGGTCTGCAGATAAAGTTCAGGATTTTCTGGTGGATAATTAAAGCGGGTGGCAAAAAAATCCAGTTGCGGATCGGTTCCTGTCGCGTGAGCCAGCAACGGCGTTTCCACCTCCAGCACATGTCGCCGTCCAAAAAAGTCCCGAATCTGAGCCAACAGCCTTGCCCGCGCCTGAAGCATCTCCAGCTGGCAGGAAGGCCGCCAGTCACCTTCACTCACTGTTATTCTTTTACCCTGGAAACGTATTCACCCGTACGAGTATCCACTCGAATCATTTCGCCAATCTGGACAAATAACGGCACTCTGACTACAGCGCCGGTTTCCAGCGTTGCCGGTTTTCCACCCCCTCCCGAGGTATCACCTTTCAGCCCCGGATCTGTTTCAGTTATGCTCAATTCAACAAAATTAGGTGGCATCACACTTAACGGTGTATCATTCCATAACGTGACCACGCACATATCCTGTTCTTTCAGCCACTTGTCAGCCTCTGATACGGCATTTTTATCGGCCTGATATTGCTCAAAAGTATCCGGAACCATAAAATGCCAGAATTCACCATCGTTATAAAGGTACTGCATGTCAATTTCGACTACATCAGCGCCTTCAACACTTTCACCCGATTTAAATGTCCGCTCAATAACCCGGCCTGTCTTAAGATTTCTGAATTTAACACGGTTAAAGGCCTGCCCCTTTCCTGGTTTGACAAATTCATTTTCAATAATCGAACAGGGATCTGAGTCCAGCATGATTTTCAGACCGGCTTTAAATTCATTGGTGCTATAAGTCGCCATTTTTTCCTCGTATGAACAAACAATTAAACCCAAAGCATTATAATAGATAAGGACCGCTATTCAACCGCTTTAATTTTTTACTATTCCATTGAAAACATACAACTCTGCTGAAACAACCCATCAAACTGGCTGGCAACAACAACTGGCAAATGCTTTTACGTCGATAAAAGATTTATGCGAGTATCTGAACGTAAATCCCAATGACCTGCCAATACTTTCTGACAATTATCTTTTCCCACTAAAAGTACCCCGCTGCTTTGCCGATTGCATGGAAGCAGGAAATCCCGATGATCCGTTATTACGACAGGTACTCCCTGTGCATCAGGAACAACTTGTCACACCAGGGTTTATCGATGATCCGGTTGGGGATTTATCAGCCATTGCTGAATCAGGTGTAATCCATAAATATCATGGCAGAGTTTTACTTATTACTACTGCTGCCTGTGCGATTCACTGTCGTTATTGTTTCCGGCGCAATTTTCCTTACAGTGAGAACCAACTCACCCGACAAAAACAACAACAGGCACTGAGCTATATAGCCAATCATACCGATATCACCGAAGTGATTCTCAGCGGCGGCGACCCCCTGCTGCTCAGCGATAGCAGACTACTGTCGCTATTCAATGCTCTAAACCAGATTCCACACCTGAAACGCATTCGTATTCACAGCCGACTACCGGTTGTTTTGCCCGCCAGGATAACTTCATCGCTAGTTGATATGTTATCGAACAGCCCTAAAAAAATAGTGATGGTTCTCCATGCCAATCATGCCAACGAACTGAGCCAACAAGTTGCAAACAGCTGCCAGCAATTAAAAAAACATTCCATAACCCTGTTAAATCAAAGCGTATTGCTTAAAGGCGTTAATGATTCAGCCGACCCGCTGTGTGAGTTAAGCGAAAAATTATTCACTCTGGATATTCTGCCTTATTATTTGCATCAATTGGACAAAGCAAAGGGAACAGCTCATTTTGCTGTTAACGATGAAACAGCCCTCGCACTTCACCATCAAATAAAATCCCGACTACCCGGTTACCTGGTCCCCCGATTAGTCAAAGAAATTTCAGGAAAAGCTTACAAAATTTCTTTATAAATCTCCTATACTTCTTCAGGTAATACGAAAAACCACTCATAAAGCCTGACTTTCACAGGAAACACCATGGATATGCAAGCAGACAATCAAGCAACATCCGGCTACAAATATGCTTTAATTGTCATCATCGCCACACCGCCACTCATTGCCTTGCAAAGCTGGCTACTATCCTTTGATATGCCCGAATTTCCTGAACTGCCTAATCATTATTTGCTATTTTTTCAGGATGTTATCCTTTTTATTCTGGCTTATTTTTTATTGCGTCGTCATTTTGCCAAAAAAATTGTTCAGGCCACAGCCACACTCAAACAAAATAATTCAGCATCAAAAATAGATTTGTCGATGCGCCTGCCTGAAGACCGGGATGAAACCTTTCGTCCATTATGGTCAACCATCAATACTTTTTTCGCTCAGACCGAAGAAAGTCTTTCCAGGATATGTGCATCTGTCGCCCGACTCATCCCTATTTCTGAAGAATTAAAAGATACCTACAATGCTTATACGCAAAAAATCTCCATGCAGACACAATTCAGCCAAATCGTTGTTGATGCCATACAGGAGGTTTATGAATCCAATACCGAGGTTATTCAGAATACCGATAATATTAATGAGTCGACTGAATTGGGCTTACAACGCATCCAGAACAGTGAAAAAACTGTTAATGAAACCGTCGGCAGTATTAAAAACCTGGCTGAGCAGATTCAAAATGCTTCCCAGCAAATTGACACCTTATTCAAAAACAGTGAACAGATTGGTAATGTTATTGAGGTGATTACCACCATTGCAGACCAGACCAATCTGCTGGCGCTTAATGCGGCAATTGAAGCGGCCCGGGCTGGCGAACATGGCCGTGGATTTGCCGTGGTAGCTGATGAGGTCAGGACCTTATCCGAACGAACCCGGGAATCGACCATTGAGGTTCAGGAAATCATTGGCGTCATCCATGCCAATATAAATTCAGTTGTGGAAACCATGTCCAAAAGTTTATCTGCCATGGATTCTGCTTTGCATAATTCCACCGAAACAGCCAGCCAACTCGATGAAACTCACGAGTCTATTCAACAAATCAATGCAATCGGCCAGCAAATCAGAGATTCCATTTCGCGCCAGACGGAACTGATTGAAAAAACCCGAAATGCATCAGACGGGCTGATACATTTAAACAGTGATTCTCTTGAAGCCTCGAATATCCAGGCAGTATCACACGAAGATTTGATTAAACTCAATCATCAAATAAAACAAAAGCTTGATATTTTCGTGCTCAGCAAGATAAATTGGGATACAGAAAAAAGGAATAAATCACGAAATGACAAGCCTGTTATTTCCGATAACTTATCAAATGATACTGATGATGACGGAGTGGATTTATGGTAAAGCCATTCGTTTTGCAACGCCATAACCAACCAATCAAAAATATTCAATATCAGTTACTTACGGGTTATTTAAGATGAGCGCCGGAAAAACCTAATTGCCGCCAGGCCTCATATAATACGATGGCGACTGTGTTAGATAAATTCAGACTGCGGCTATGTTCCTTCATCGGCAGATATAATTTTAGCCCGGGCGCATGCTGATATAAAAAAGTATCCGGCAGCCCCCGTGTTTCAGGCCCAAACATCAACGCATCCCCTTCCTGAAACTCTGCGTCGCTGTATAAGGTTCGCCCCTTTGTAGTCAAGGCAAACAAGCGTTTCGGCCTGGCTTTTTCAACATAATCATCAAGGCTGGCATATTGCCGGATATTCACCCATTCCCGATAGTCCAGTCCGGCCCGCCTTAAACGCTTGTCATCCAGCACAAACCCCAACGGCTGAATCAAATGAAGCTGTGCGCCGGTATTGGCGCACAGCCTGATGATATTTCCGGTATTTGCCGGTATTTCCGGCTCATATAAAACAATATCCAGCACAATTAAGAAACTTTTACCGAATCCAGTTTCCAGATGTCATTGTTATAGTCGGAAATAGTTCGGTCAGTTGAAAACTTGCCACTACTTGCCGTATTCAAAATACTCATGCGGGTCCAGCGTTCCTGATCTTGATACGCTTCACCCACTTTTCTTTGTGCATCCACATAGCTTCTAAAATCAGCAATCGTCATCCAGGGATCTGAAGGACTCTTAACCGAGGCAATAATATCGTCAAAAATACCTGGCTCAAACTGATTAAAATGACCGCATTCCAGCAACCGCATTACCCCCTGCAAGTCACTGTCCTGGTCAATGTATTCCTGTGGATTATAATGACCCCGCAGCGCTTCAACCTGTTCTTCTGTCAGGCCAAACAAAAAGAAATTATCATCGCCGACTTCTTCCCTGATTTCGATATTAGCACCGTCCAGCGTACCTATTGTTAACGCGCCATTCATCATCAGTTTCATATTTCCTGTCCCTGAAGCTTCCTTACCGGCTGTTGATATCTGCTCGGATAAATCAGCTCCGGGGCATATAATTTCCATCGCCGATACCCGATAATTTTCCATGAACACCAGTTTCAGTTTATCACCGACATCAGGATCATTATTAATCACTTCGGCAACATTATTGATGAGCTTAATCACCTTTTTAGCCATCGCATAACCGGGCGCAGCCTTACCACCAATCAATACGCAGCGATTGGTCCAGTTATCGGTATCGCCACGCTTAATGCGGTCATAAAGATGAATCACATGCAACACATTCAGAATTTGCCGCTTATATTCATGAATTCTTTTAACCTGCACATCAAAAAGCGCATTGACATCAATATCAACATCGTGCTCTGATTTTTTATAGTCCACCAGACGTTGTTTATTTAACTGCTTTAACTCACGCCATTTTTTTCTGAACTTGGCATCATCTGCATAAGGCTTGAGTTTTTCCAGTTGAGACAAATCAGTTATCCAGCCATCACCAATGGTTTTGGTAATAAAAGCAGCCAAATCCGGGTTACACCCAGCCAGCCAGCGCCTGGGCGTTACCCCGTTGGTTTTATTATTGAATTTTTCCGGCCATAATTCGTAAAAGTCTTTGAACAGGCCTTCCTGTAATAATTTTGAATGCAATTCAGCTACACCGTTGACCGAATAACTGCCAACAATGGCCAGATAAGCCATGCGCACCTGTTTTTCATGACCTTCCTCAATAATTGACATCCGTCTCATACGGTCAAAATCACCCGGCCAATGCGTTGAAACTTCAGCCATGAAGCGGACATTGATTTCAAAAATAATTTCCATCAGGCGCGGCAGCATCCGGCTCATCAGATTAACCGACCATCGCTCCAGCGCTTCCGGTAATAAAGTATGATTGGTGTAAGCCATGGTCTGGCGTGTAATTTTCCAGGCTTCTTCCCATTCCAGTCCGTGAATATCCACCAATAAACGCATCAACTCGGCAACGGATATGCTCGGATGCGTGTCATTGAGCTGGAAGCAGTTCTTCGCTGCAAAATCGGTAAAATCCGCACCATGACGCCCCACCCAATTATCAATCACATCCTGCAAACTGGCCGAGGCTAATAAATACTGCTGTTGCAAGCGAAGTTCCTTGCCATTTTCATTGGCATCATTCGGATACAACACCATAGTGATATTCTCAGCCGTATTTTTCTGGGCCACCGCCTCTGCATAATCCCCGGCATTAAATTCTTCCAGGTCAAATTCTTCCGTGGCGGTCGCTTTCCATAACCTTAAGGTATTCACGGTGCCATTTTTATAACCTGGTACCGGCATATCAAACGGGACGGCCAGAATATCATGGGTATTGACCCAGACGGTATGAGATTTTCCATTTTCATCGGTTTGTATTTCTGTATGTCCCCAGAATTTTACTCGTTGGGTGTATTCAGGCCGTTCCAGCTCCCATACATTGCCATTTTTCAACCAGTGATCGGGCTTTTCAACCTGATAGCCATTTTCTATAGTCTGCCTGAACATGCCATATTCATAACGCAGGCCATAGCCGACTACCGGTAATTGCAAGGTCGCACAGCTATCAATAAAACAGGCAGCCAAACGCCCTAAACCGCCATTCCCCAAGCCGGCATCCGGTTCGGCATCAATTAATTCCTCAATTTCAATGCCTAAATCATAAAGTGCCTTACTAACCGGATCTTCGACCCCCAGGTTCAACATGGCATTACTCATCGACCGTCCAATCAGAAACTCCATGGACAGATAATAAGCTTTTTTACAATCCGCTTCCCGATAGCTGTTATAGGTATTCTTCCAACGCTCGATTAAACGATCACAAATACTTAAGGCGTTGGCGGTATAGGCATAATGCGGCGACCGGCAATGCTGATCCCGGCCCAACCGATATAAATAATAATGTTTAAATGCTTCGGTAAAGCTTTTTTTATCCATTCCCAATTTTGCAATTTTGCTGATTGAAGGTTTGGGATGACTTTTCTTGAACTGTCTATATGGCATGTAAATACCTGTTATAAAAATAAAAAACTATTTTTCCCCACGCAAACCATCACAACCATTAAGAGAAGAAATCACTGGTAGGATGTGGTGAGGAATGAACCGCATCAATCACGAAAGATGCGCTTCGTTCCCCAGCGGCATCCTCCATAAACGCTTAACTTAATCGCATTGACAGAGACCATTGGAACCAGAACGGAAACCTCATTCCCACGCTCCAGCGTGGGAATGCATATCATTACTTCAGCTTGCCATGACATTGTTTATATTTTTTGCCAGACCCACAAGGACACGGCTCATTACGGCCGACTTTTTTCCCTTCCCTGACAAAGGGTTGTTTTTCCTGTTCTTCTTCAGCCGGCTCAGGGGCAAAAACCGCTGCCGCCTGCTCTTCAGGATCCTGTACCGGGCTGGCTTCAGCATGCTCATAATGCAACTCGGCCGCTTCTGCCTGGGCCTGTCGCTGCTCATCAATGGCCTCGACATCCTCTTCCTGATTCACCTGGACTTTTGCCAGAATACTGACGACCTCATATTTAATATGATCCAGCAAACTGGCGAACATATCGAAAGACTCGCGTTTATATTCCTGCTTGGGATCTTTCTGTGCATATCCGCGGAAATGAATCCCCTGGCGCAACTGGTCCATTGCCGCCAGATGCTCTTTCCAGCTGTTATCCAGAACCTGCAACATAACGGATTTTTCAAAATGACGGAAAACATCTGAACCGATTTGTTCTTCTTTTTCCTTACTGGCCTGCTCCGCGGCATTAACAATCAATTTACGTAATCCTTCTTCATCAAGTGATTCGTCTTTATCCAGCATTTCCTGTAAAGGCAGGTCCAGCAAAAACTCATCTTTTAAATGCTCTTCCAGACCTTTTATATCCCACTGCTCTTCCATGGTTTTAGGTGGAATATATTGAGTAATCACATCATTAATGACATCTTTACGGATATCAGTAATCATTTCACTGATATCCTCTGCTGCCATCAATTCATTGCGTCTGGCATAAATAACTTTACGCTGGTCATTAGCGACATCATCATAGGCCAGAACTTCTTTCCGCATGTCAAAGTTGCGCCCTTCCACTTTTCTTTGGGCATTTTCAATCGAACGGGTTACCCACGGATGCTCGATGGCCTCGCCTTCTTCCATTCCCAGTTTTTTCATCAGCCCGGCAACACGATCAGAGGCAAAAATACGCATCAAATCATCTTCCAGGGATAAATAAAACCGTGTGGAACCCGGATCCCCCTGACGCCCTGAACGACCTCTTAACTGATTATCAATACGTCGTGATTCATGTCGTTCAGAACCAATAACATGCAGACCTCCACTGGACAGGACTTTTTCGTGGCGTTCCTTCCAGGCTTGTTTTACCTTCTCTTTTTCTTCTTCGCTGGCATCCTCACCCAACGCACTTAATTCAACATCCAGATTACCGCCTAATACAATATCGGTTCCGCGTCCGGCCATGTTTGTGGCAATGGTCACGGCTTCCGGCATACCGGCCATGGCAATAATATGGGCTTCACGTTCATGCTGTTTGGCGTTTAATACTTCGTGTTTTATCTTGTGTTTCTTAAGCTGTTCGGAAATCAACTCTGAATTTTCAATAGAAGTCGTTCCCACCAGAACCGGCTGACCGCGTTCCACACAATCTTTAATGTCTTCAACAATGGCATTATATTTTTCGCGAGCTGTCAGATAGACCAAATCGCCTTTGTCATCCCGTATCATCGGCCGGTGTGTCGGGATAACAACCACTTCCAGACCGTAAATCTTGTTCAGCTCAAAGGCTTCGGTATCTGCCGTACCTGTCATACCAGACAATTTTTCATATAATCTGAAATAATTTTGAAAGGTAATAGATGCCAGAGTCTGGTTTTCATTTTGAATTGGCACACCTTCTTTGGCTTCAATAGCCTGATGCAGACCCTCTGACCAACGCCGACCGGTCATCAGACGACCGGTAAATTCATCAACAATCACGACCTGATTATTGGCAACAACATAATCAACGTCTTTCTGGAATAACACATGGGCCCTGAGCGAAGCATTGATATAATGCATCAGCCGGATATTGGCGGCATCATAAAGACTTTCGCCGGGCTCCATCAATCCATGTTCAACCATTAACTGTTCAACATGCTCATGGCCTTCTTCGGTCAAATGCACCTGTTTGGACTTTTCATCGACTGTGTAGTCGCCCGGCATTTTTTCCTGTTCTTCAGGATCGTCCGCTTTTTCCTGTTCTTTTAATAAAGGAATAATGGCATTGGTTTTTTGATAAATTTCGGTACTTTCTTCCGTCGGGCCGGAGATAATCAATGGCGTCCGCGCTTCATCAATCAAAATGGAGTCAACTTCATCGACAATGGCAAAATAAAGATCCCGCTGGACTTTTTGTTCCAGACTGAATGCCATATTATCGCGCAGATAATCAAAGCCAAATTCATTATTAGTGCCATAGGTAATATCAGCCGCATAAGCCTGTTTGCGTTGTTCATGATTTAAGTCACTGATAATCACTCCGGTAGTCAGTCCCAGAAACTCATAGAGTTGCCCCATCCATTCTGAATCACGCTGAGCCAGATAATCATTGACCGTCACCACATGCACACCGCGCCCAGGCAATGCATTTAAATAGGCTGCCAGTGTTGCCATCAGGGTTTTACCTTCCCCGGTTTTCATTTCGGCAATTTTGCCATCGTGCAAAACCATCCCACCAATCAGCTGGACATCAAAATGCCGCATACCAAAAACCCGCACCGAGGCTTCCCGAACTGCCGCAAAAGCTTCAGGCAGTAAATCATTCAGCTTTTCACCTTGCTCCAGTCGTTGCCTGAATTCCTCTGTTTTTGCTTTCAGCGCTTCATCAGAAAGCTTCTGAAATTCCGGCTCCAATGCGTTAATCTTTTTAACGATCTTGCGTTTTTTCTTGACCAGCCTGTCGTTTCGGCTTCCTATGACTAATTTAACCAGCTTGTTCAGCATGCCTTTTTTCCGGTGAGAATGACTAAAATTGATTTCAAAAAATGGTAATAATTCAGCATATCCAACTTAACTAAATTCATTAAATATCAGTTACTTATAAACACAGTAAAAGCACTATGAATGCCACAAATAAGTAACTGATATTGAAACTATAAATATGCTGAGTAGTTACAAAAAATGCAGTGATTATAGCCTGTATTGCTTATTCCTTTCCAGATATATAGTGCTTACTGATAAATTCCCTGAAATATTTCTGGCCACCCATCCTGGCAGCCAGACAAATTATGCTATTTCCCGGCACTCACTGCCCACAACACAGATTTTTCTTCAAAAAGCCACAAAACTTAACAACCACTTGATTTATATATAAAAAAATAAAAATAACCCTATAAAAACGAGCTGTATTACCTGAATATTCATGGCAAATTCATCAAATATGTTTTTTTAAGTGACTCATTACCTCAGGTCTGTATAATGGAACCCAATACTGCTAGGTAGGCTGTATTTTCTGATTGTTTATTCAAACCTTCTTTTATTCCTCCCTACTCCGCTGTATTGAACATTTATGTATTACGCTGGTGAAAGCCGGCATTTATTTATTGCAAGAGAGAATTATGTCAGATTTAGTTGAAGGCACCGTAAAATGGTTTAACGATGAAAAAGGTTTCGGTTTCATTGAACAGGAAGGCTCTAAAGATGTATTCGTACATTTCAGTGCTATTAATGGCAATGGCCGTAAGACCCTGACTGAAGGTCAGCGCGTTACCATGGAAGTCACCATGGGCCAAAAAGGACCACAGGCAGAAAACGTCACTGCACTGTAAGATTACAGTATCGGGCAGTCAATTCCATTGACTGCCCACCATCTTATCTCCGCTTAAACCAGCTTTCCCCATAAGTCGTATTCATCGGCTTCTTCCATCTCCACAGTAACAAAATCCCCCACCTTTAAATGTGTCGCACCGTCTATAAAGACCTGCCCATCAATTTCAGGGGCATCAGCCTTGCTACGGGCTACCGCACCTTCTGCAACCACCTCATCGACTAATACCGTTTCTTTTTTTCCAATACGTTGTTGCAATCGAGCCGCACTGATTTCTGCCTGATGAGCCATGAAGCGCTCAACCCTTTCCTGCTTTACTTCCTCTGGAACAGCATTTGGAAGCTCGTTAGCCTTAGCCCCTTTTACAGACGAATAGGCAAAACACCCCACTCTATCCATCTGCGCTTCGCTCAGAAATGCCAATAATTGCTCAAATTCCTGCTCGGTTTCCCCAGGAAATCCGACAATAAAAGTACTGCGTAGGGTAATGTCGGGACACATTTTCCGCCAGGCATGAATTCTTTCCAGATTATTTTCGGCCGCAGCCGGTCTTTTCATCAGCTTTAATATGCGCTGACTGGCATGCTGAAAAGGAATATCCAGATACGGTAATATTTTTCCCTCTGCCATCAACGGAATCACATCATCCACATGCGGATAAGGATAAACATAATGCATCCTGACCCAGATACCTAAATCACCCAATGCATCGGCTAAATCATAAAAACGAGTATCCAGTGTCCGGCCTTTCCAGCTTCTCTGCTGATATTTCAAATCCAGACCATAAGCGCTGGTATCCTGCGAGACAACCAGTAACTCCTTGACTCCGGCCTGCGCCAGGTTTTCAGCCTCAAGCAACACATCATCTACCGGACGACTCACCAAATCACCCCGCATGGATGGAATAATACAAAAGCTACAACGATGATTGCAGCCCTCTGAAATTTTCAGATAGGCATAATGCTTTGGCGTTAACTTAATTCCCTGTGGAGGAATCAGGCTGGTAAACGGGTCATGTCGGGGCGGCAAATATTCATGCACAGCATCAACAACCTCATCTGTGGCATGAGCGCCTGTTATTTTTAAAACCTGAGGGTGCCGAGCCAGAATTTCATCCTGCCGGGCTCCCAAACAGCCGGTTACAATAACCTTGCCATTTTGTGCCAAGGCTTCACCAATACTGCCTAATGACTCTTCAACAGCTGCGTCAATAAAACCGCAGGTATTAACAATAACTAAATCAGATTGCTGATAATCAGGCGATACCTGATAGCCTTCTGATCGCAATCGCGTCAGAATCTGTTCACTGTCAACCAGGGCTTTAGGACAGCCCAAACTGATAAACCCTACACGAGGATTGCTCATAAAAACTCTCTATTTTCTTTACCTGCCATCAAAGACAGGTCGGTGGTTTCGGTAAGCCTGCATATTTACAGGCATATTTTAATGGTCCATCGGGAAAAAGCCGGAGTAAATAACGGCTATTGCCTTTTTCCTCTCCCAACTGGTTGCGCACGGCCCGGGTGAATACTCTGGCATTAGGCAAATGTTTATATAACTGGTAATACTCACGGATAAAATAAATAATTTCCCAGTGGGCCGCAGTAAGCGCTAGTTTATCCTGTCCAGCCATAACATCAGCCACGGTCTCATTCCAATCCTGAAGATGACATAAAAAACCCTGCTCAGTCGTCTCCAGCTCTTTTCCTTCAACAACTAGCGCCATGTTTTGATTGCCTTGTGTTTGACAGTCAGCTCGACCAGATTGGAATAATCTATGACTTTCACGTCACTCAAAATCTGCTCTTCCGACAGCCCAAACAATTCCAGCTCATCTTTTAATACATAGACAGAGCAGGCTTTCTGCAAAACCTGCAATATCAAAGCATTTTTATCGTGTCCCTGGGCTATAACAAACACTGCCGACTGCTGCAAAACGATATCATCTCCCGCCCCTAAACGCTCGACAAAAACTTTATCAAAACTGCCTTGAACTATTAAATGCAACATTATTCAATGTCCGTCAGTTTCA
The DNA here is from genome assembly GCA_964385115.1 of uncultured Methylomarinum sp. Lineage (GTDB taxonomy): Bacteria > Pseudomonadota > Gammaproteobacteria > Methylococcales > Methylomonadaceae > Methylomarinum. The sequence continues at coordinate 15,131 of CAYLNS010000001.1, read as the reverse complement.
ATCCGACTATACCCAGAACAATCAGGCTAATGGAGGCCAGACGCCACCAGTCTGCTGACTCCTTGAATAAAAATATACCCAAGACAGCCACACCCACCGCCCCCATTCCGGTCCATACCGCATAGGCCGTCCCCAGAGGCAGGGTTTTAATAGCCATCATCAACAGATAAAAACTGCCACCTCCCGATATCATCGTGACAATACTGGGCCATAATCGCGTAAAACCTTCATTTAATTTAAGGCTTAAGGCAAAAATAATTTCTGCGCAACCTGCTGCAAACAATAAAATCCAACCCCAACCCATTAATTCTCCTGCTTTTCTAGACAAAAAGAGCTTTTATTCTACAATAGAGAGGCATAGCACTTAATAATTTTTATCCTGATTGGAAAAATCATGGGAAGCGATTCAGAATTTAACATTAAAGCCCCTAAACAAATTATCAGTAATCTGACTCAGTTAATGAAACAAAACTGTCTGATTTCCTGTCATTATGGCGAAAATAATGAATCATTTATTACGACGCTGCTGGCCATTGATAATAAAAAGAAAACTCTGTTTTTGGATTTTGGCCCCAAAGATTATTTAAACAAACAGCTGCTGCAATCCCCTCAGGTTGAATTTAGAACAGAACTGGCAGGCATCAAAGTGGCTTTTGATGGAAAAAAGATTACTAAATCCAACTTAAAAGGTCAGCAGGTATTTGCCATGGCCATTCCAGAAGAACTGTTCTGGATGCAACGCCGGGAATATTACCGTGTCAGAGTGCCGCTTTCCCATGACAGTTATTGCCAAATCACGCTGCCTGTGACCGATAAGGACAGTGAAGAAAATACTGAAGAACAAACCCTACAATGTCGGCTGATTGATATCAGCATCTGCGGCATTGCCCTGACCTTGATGGATATAGAACATGCCAATCAGTTTATTCCCACCACTGAATTTAAAGACTGTCTTCTAGTGCTTGCCGGAAATGAATTTGGACCGGTGAATCTGACTGTTAAAAACAGACAAAAAATAAACCCTGAAAAAGCTGACAAAGGCTACCGTATAGGCTGCTCATTTGATAATTTAACTTCCGGACAGGAATCGCGCATTCAACGCTATATACAGGAAATAGAAAGAGAACTGTCCAATATAAAATAGTTTGTTGATTATTACAGGTAATTAAACAAGGAAAGGTTTTGCACTTTTGAAAAGGATTGTTGCGCCGCCTGTAACGCCAGATTTTGCTGATTAAAGCGACTGATGGCTTCAGCATAATCCAAATCTTTCAACCCGGATAAGGCCGTTTGCATATCCAGCAAATAATCCTCATGAGCGCTTTGTGTCTGCTCAACAGCGTTTAATCGCGCCCCCACAGAAGACTGCGTGGTAATAATATTTTCAAATGTTGTATCCAATTGCCCCAATGTGGATGGCTGAGGCGCACCGGACCTTAATTCATTGGCAAACTGTTTAATCACATCAAAAACACTATCACCCGCTCCACTGGCTGAAGGTCCAAAAATCTTGTTTCCAGGATCGCCGTCTGCAATTTGACGGGTATCGCTGACCTGAATAGTCCGCTGATTGGAATCTCCCTGATAAACATAAGGTGAGCCCGCTACAAACGGCACGGTTTTGCTTTCCATCCCTGAAAACAAATATTCACCATTGGCATTCTGGGTATTTGCCAGCCCCAACAACTGCTCACCCATCTGCTCAATCTCATCGGCTATGCCATCCAGGTCGCTTTGATTATTAATTCCATTTAAACCCTGCAAGCCTAATTCTTTAATACGGTTCATCACATCCAGAGAGCTTTTAAGCGTTGTCTCTTCCAATGACAGCCGCTGTTTGCTCATATCGAGATTATCCTGATACTGCTGGATTTTTTCGATACGCTGCTCATAATTCATAATCTGGCTGATATCTACCGGATTATCGCTGGGTTTCAGTATTTTCTTACCCTGAGCCAACTGAATTTGCGATTGATTGACTTTCGACTGTTGTGAAAGCAGCGCATTTAATCCTAATTGTTGGCCCCAAGCTGTTGAAATTTTCATAAATTCTCCCGCTATGCAATACTGTTCATCAGGGTATCAAATATTCTTCGAGTGGTTGCAATGGTCTGCGAAGATGCCTGATACGCCTGCTGCAATTTAATCAGCTCCGCCGCTTCCTCATCCAGATTAACACCGGAAACACTACTCCATTGCTCTTTAGCATTGTTTAACAAAACCTCTTGCGCCGAGGCACTGATTTTAGCGGAACTGGTTTGATTTCCAACATCAGAAACCAATTGCACAAAACCTTCTTTAAAAGAAGCCGTTCCATCGTACATCACGGCCTTGCTTTCAAGTCCGGCAAGCGCCAGGGCATTTCTGTTATCCCCGACCAACGCGCCACCTGTTGAATTTTGACTGCTGGCTGCGGCAATTTTTCTCGGGTCGGTCAGATTAACAGCAATATTTTTGGCGGCATCATAAGTCGGCCGAATTAAAAAAGTATCCCCGGCTACCGGTGCGGTGCCTCCCAGGGAAATTGCAATTCCAGGCAGACTGTCAGGCGATGTCGCCACTAACTGTCCCCCGGAATCGGTCAAACTGATGGATGAATTATCACTCAGCCGAGTCAATGTATAGCTGGGTCCTGTGCCTACGTTTAATTGATAATCACTGTTATCTATTTTATTGATAATGGCTGAATCAAAAACGGCCGTGATTGAACCAGTATTGCCCGGGGCAGCAGTGACCGGCACATTGGCAATACCGGTAAAAAAATCCTGCCCTGCATTACCATCCAGGTCATAACCAAACTTATGCACCCGGTTAAATTCCATGGTAACACTGGCAGCGATGGTTCCCAGACTCAACTTGGCCTCATCCAGGATTTTATCCCTGAAATTCAAGGTGCCCGATATCCTGCCGCCCGATAATTGCCGGGTAATATCCTGAAAGTTTCCAGACACCGGATCTTTGACACCCACTTCCAGCTTGTTTGTATCCAATTTTGATTGTTGCACTAACATCTGACGGGCCTGCCCCGACAAAACCAGCGTTTGGCCCTGACCCACAAACACACTGACCATACTATTACCTTCAGGCACCACCGACACATCAACCAACTCGGATAATTTACTGACTAATAAGTCACGCTGATCCAGCAAGTCATTGGTTTTAAAAGCGACGCCACTTTGATCTGACTGCTTGGCAATATCGATATTGAGTTTGGCAATGGATTTAGCATAAGAATTGATTTTTTCGACATCTGAAACCAGGTTGCTATTCACCTGACTTTGCAATTCATCCAGGCGGTTGTTCATCGTCGAAAAACGCTGAACCAGGTTGTCCGATTCTGATAACAGGCTCTGCCTGGCAGGTACTGATGCTGGATCATTAGCCACATCATTGACGGCATTAAAGAATTTTTTTAATGCCGGGGATAAACTGGTTTCCTTGCTGGCCAGTAAATCATCCACCCGGCTGGCCATAACCTGAAATTGATCAGCCTCAGAATAAGTAGAGGTACTGGAACGAAGTTGTGCGGTAGTAAATTGGTCATACGAACGCACGACATCTTTAATATGCACACCTTTGCCAATAAAGCCCTCACCGGTCCTTTCTGCAGGGTTGGTGCCCAGTTCAACCCGCTGCCGGCTATAGCCTTCTGTATTGACATTAGCGATATTATGACTCACGGTCTGTAAAGAACGCTGCAAAGTCGTTAAGCCCGATACCGCTGTATCTAAAATTCCTGAAGCCATATCAATTACCTCTGTTTCATTGCCAACTGGGTATTACCATGCAAAATTCGTAATACTTTTTTGGCATAGTCCGGATCAGTTGCATAGCCGGCTTTTTGTAATTCATGCATATATTGTTCTGCATCCCCCGCCTGCTTTAAGGCCTGTCCATAACGTGGATTCTGTTTAATAAAACGGGCATAATCCATAAAACTTTCCTGATAGGATTGATAAGCTCTAAAGGCTGACTTCTGTTTTCGGGCCACGCCATCTCTGTATTCCAGGGAAACTTTATCAACCTTTGCCCCTTGCCAGCCTCTGTCCGCTTTGATATTAAAAAGATTAAAACTACTGCGTCCATCTTCATGTTTTATCACGGCCTTACCCCAGCCTGTTTCCAGCGCCGCTTGTGCAATCAACACCGACTCGTCCACGCCAATTTGCTGAGCCGCCTGTTTTGCATAGGGCAGCAATTGCTCAACGAATTGTTGTTTAGGACTAAGGTTTTGCTGTTTATTGACTGCTGCTGAAAGCGGTGTCCGCTGACTTTTGAGTACAGTTTGAGATTTTTCGGGCTGAATCTGCAATCTTCTTTGAATCGAGTGTTTCAGATAATCTTCAACCCCCATTTTTTCAACATCATCGCTCTGTTTTGGACTCAACTGTTTAACAATCAAATCCGCCAGACCAATACCAGGGCTTGCCGACAAATGTACCGCCAACTGCTGATCATACATATCCTGGAAAAATTTACTCTGGTCGCTATCCATAATGCCATCCGCCAATTTGGCCTGGCGCATACTTTTTAACACCATATTCAAAAAAATCGACTCAAACTGACTGGCAACTTTAGTTAATGCCTCCGGGCTGTTTTGTCGGGCTTCCGTTTTCAGTTTTGCCAGACCGGAAAAGTCGGTATAAACATCAGTATCCTGTATTTTCAACATACCGCTCCCCCTAAATCACAATGAGTTCAGCCCGTAAAGCGCCTGCCGCTTTTAACGCTTCAAGAATCGCCACCAGATCGCTGGGAGCCGCTCCAACTGCATTGACCGCCTGGACAATATCATCCAGAGACACGCCAGGGTTAAAGACAAACATATGATTGGCGCCATCCTCTTCAACTTTGACATCAGATTGTGGAACAACTGTTGTTTGTCCCTGACCCAGAGGATTAGGCTGGCTGACCTGGGGATTTTCACTGATTGTTACCGTCAGACTGCCATGAGAAACCGCAGCCGGCTGTACCCTGACCTTACTGCTGATCACCACCGTACCGGATCGTGAATTGACGATAACCCGGGCCGGCGCATCATCCGGAAGCACCATCAGGTTTTCAATCATGGAAGCAAACATCACCCGCTGAGAGACTTCCAAAGGAGCGCTCACACGAATTGATGTCGCATCTATCGCTGCGGCTGTTCCCGCGCCCATTTTCTCGTTAATCACCCGCACCATACGGCTGGCCGTAGTAAAATCGGCATTATGCAAATTAAAAATCAGGCTGCGGGCATTTTTAAAGGGTGTGGGCACACTTCGTTCCACTGTGGCGCCATTGGGAATTCTGCCAACTGTCGGGTTGTTCACGGTAATACTTGAACCATCCGCACCGGAAGCGCTTAATCCACCTACGACAAGATTGCCTTGCGCCATCGCATAAACTTTGCCATCTGCCCCTCTTAAAGGGCTCAATAACAATGTCCCACCCCGCAAACTTTTGGCATCCCCGATTGATGAAACAGTCACATCAATGGTTTGACCAGGTTTGGCAAAAGCCGGTAAATTGGCATTAATGGCCACGGCGGCAATATTTTTCGCCTTGGGATCCACGCCGGGTGGCAAGTTTATGCCGAGCCGGGTCAGCATATTGGTCAACGTCTGCCCGGTAAATTTGGTTTTATCACCTGATTTTGGCAAACCCACCACTAGACCATACCCCACCAGCTGGTTGTTTCTGACACCGGCAATAGAAGCCAAATCCTTGATTCTTTCGGCTCGAATAATACTCGATACAGACAACAGCAATATCAGCAACAACCACTTATTATTCATTTTCCATGACTCCTTATCAGAAAGGAAAAATCGGACTTAAGAAAAACCGGGCCAGCCAGCCCACCTTGCTGGAATCTGCGATACTGCCATCGCCGGTATACATAATTGTGGCATCGGCTATTTTGGTCGATGGGACAGTATTACTGACGGTAACATCTTCCGGCCTGACAATACCGGAAAGCCGGATATATTCATTGCCATCGTTCAGTGTTACCCGCTTCTCTCCTCTTATTTTAAGATTTCCATTGGGTAATACCTGAACCACAGTGACAGAAATATTACCGGTCAGACTATTGGTCTGCTGCGCCTGGCCTTCGCCTTGAAAACGATGATTCGATTTCATACTGGTTTCCAGATCATGACCCAGCAATACCTGACTGGCCACACCCCATAATGTCGGAGCCGTAACCGAAACCCGATTATCCTTGGATGCATCCAGACTGGCTTTTTTTTTCGCTTTGGTATTTTCAACCAGGGTAATAGTTAAAATATCACCCACCCGCCGGGCAGCCAGGTTTTCAAATAACCGCACATCGTAGCCTGATTGATAAATTGCGCCATTATTTTGCATCGGCGGTCTTAAATCAGCTGGCTGCACCGGTGAAAAATCCGGGTCCCGCTTTGGTAAGGTATCGCAGGCAGACAGTATAAATAGTGCTGACAACACGATACAGATGCGATAAATCTTCATTTTTCAGCTCCTGAATTAAAGTTGCTGAGTCACAAATGAAAGCATCTGATCGGTCGTCGAAATCGCCTTGGAATTCATTTCATAAGCTCTTTGGGTTTCAATCATATTTACGAGCTCTTCAACCACATTGACATTAGATGTCTCCAGTGACCCCTGAAACAAAGCACCATATTCATTTTCCCCCGGTGTTCCAATCACCGGCGCCCCACTGGATACAGACTCTCTGAACAGATTTTCACCCACCGGATCCAGACCGGTCGGATTGACAAAGTCAGCCAGCTGTATCTGCCCTAAAACGGCAGGAACCGGACTCCCAGGCTGTAAAGCGGATACGGTCCCATCCCGACCAATGGTTAAACTGATGGTATCCGGCGGGACAGTAATTGCCGGTTGCAATGGCAAGCCACCCGAGGTGACAACCTGCCCGGTGGAATCCAGTTTAAATTCACCATTACGGGTATAATTTATATCCCCATTTGGCATCAGAATCTGAAAAAAGCCCCGGCCACTGACAGCCACATCGAGAGAATTCTCGGTTTGCAAGATATTACCCTGAGTATGGATTTTCTCGGTGGCTACGGTTCTAACCCCCGTGCCCAACTGCAAGCCTGATGGTAACTGTGTGTTTTGTGTCGATTGTGCGCCGACCTGGCGTATATTTTGATACACCAGATCTTCAAATAAAGGCCGGGATTTTTTAAATCCGGTTGTGTTTACATTGGCCAGGTTATTGGAAATAACCGCCATTCTTGTTTGCTGGGCATCCAAACCTGTCTTGGCAACCCATAATGCTCTTTCTGTCATAACACCCTCCTGATGACATTTTTTTGTCTTATCAGAAGTGATGCATCTTTTATGCCATTTGCATTAATTTAGCGGCTACGGCCGCATTTTCATCCGCTGTTTTCATCACCTTGCTTTGTAATTCAAAATGCCGGGCCAGTTCAATCATCGACACCATGGCTTCTATAGCATTTACATTACTGCCTTCAAGGGCTCCCTGAACCAGAGTAACATCTGCACTGGCGGGTAATACAGCCCCTTGTTTTGAATACATCAATCCGTCAGTATGCTTTTCCAAATCACCAGGTTGCGGTTTGACTAACTTAATCTGATCAACCACCACCAGAGTAGAAGCCTGTCCCCCCAAAGGAACAATACTGATAGTGCCATCCCGGCCTATTTCCAGCTTGTCGGCAGGCGGTATTGATATGGGGCCATCCTGACCCAAAACCTGTCGGCCCGCTCCGGTTTGCAAAAAACCTTCCGGGGTTACCTTAAGATCCCCCGCACGGCTATAGGCTTCCTGCCCATCCTTGCCTGCAACGGCCATCCAGCCATCACCTTTTATTGCCACATCAAGATCGCGGCCTGTAGTCTGCAAGGCCCCCATGCTTACATCTGTTCCCGGCCGTTCTGTCATGGCATAAACCCGGGTAGGATAGCCCGGGCCAAAAACAGGCATACTGCGAAATTGCTGCAAGTCTGCTTTAAACCCGGTTGTTTGGGTATTCGCCAGATTATTGGCATTATTTGTCTGGGCCAGTAATGTTTGCTTGGCCCCGCTCATGGCTATAAACAGGCTACGATCCATAATGCGCTCCGTTAGATATTGAGGATGCTTTGAATAATCTGATTTTCAGTGGTGATTGTCTTGGCATTAGCCTGATAAGCCTGCTGGGCGACAATTAAATTGACCAGTTGAGAAGAAAGCTCAACATTTGAGGCCTCCAGTGAACCCGACTGAATCACACCAAAATTATTGGACCCGGGCTGACCGGAAACGGGATCACCTGAATTGGTATTTTGTCCCCAGGTAGTATCACCCAGCTTGGCTAAGCCTTGCGGATTAGAAAACCGACTTAATGCCACCTGCCCCAGCGTTTTCGAACCGCCGTTACTAAAACGGGCAAACAATACTCCTTCATCATCAATATCAATCCCCGTCAACTGACCAGCGGGCAAACCATTTTGTGACAACTCATTGACGCTGAATTTTTGATTAAACTGGGTGGAACCAAAATAACTTAATTTATCAATTTCGATATCGCTGGCCCCGGTCGCCGGCGTAATCACATAAGGTGCCAGATTAAACAGTCCATCCACTACGCCACTGCCGTTTACAGGGGCTTTAAGATTACCGACGGCATCAAATTTCAATTCCCCAAAAGCCGCACCCGACTGTAAGTTGACCGGATTACCATCAATATAGTGATAGACTTCCCAGGTCGGATCACCTGCGACAACCCCTTTATTGGCAAAATAAGTGGTAAAAATATGTGAGGTACCAAATGAATCATAAACCGTCGCAGAGGTTTGACTGGTATAAGTGTTGGTATTATCTTTATCAAACGGACTTACAGCAACCGCTGACTTACTTGCATCAAGATTGACAGCCACACTTAACTCTTCAGTCGCTCTGGGCTGACCGGCAATAGTATTAATCTGTATAGGCTGCATCACCCCGGTACTGAACCCATCCGCCACGGTATTGCCATTTGGTTTGTATGCCAGTAAAGCCTGCCCCTGATTATTGACAATAAAACCGTCTTTATTCAGTTTGAACTCACCCGCCCTGGTATAGGCTCTGTCATTTACATCAGTAGGGCTGGCAGACAAGGTAAAAAAACCTTCGCCACTAATCGCCAAATCAAGATTATTATCGGTAAAATTCAGGTTACCCTGCTTAAACTGCTGGGCAACATTGGCAACCCTGACGCCCGACCCCGCCGTAATTGAACTGACGCCTCCCAGACTGGCTGCATAAACATCGGCAAACTCGGTTCTGGATTTTTTAAATCCAGTGGTATTGGCATTGGCAATATTATTACCGGTAACTGCCAGGTTTTTTGATGCGGCACTTAAGCCGCTTAATGCTGTACTGAACCCCATGATTAACCTTCCTTATGAAATTTGTTTAACTTGATTAAATTTAACGGCATCCAACCCTTCCAGATTAAGCAATAAACCATTACTGCCCTGCCCCAGCGTGACACTGTCCACCCGTGACTTGATTCGTGTCTGTAAGGCGGTATTTTTTCCATCAATTTTGGCCTCAACCTGGATTTTATATACCCCGGGATTAGCCATTTCATTATTCTGAGTAATGCCATCCCACTCAAAAGCCACATTACCTTTAGCCTGTACGCCCAAATCCATGGTTTTAACAACTTCACCGGACGCCGGCTCAATAATTTTCAGCGTGACCTCCGGAGATGATGCCGGCAAGGTAAATTCTCCGGAAACAGAACCACCTGCCGACAACAACCCTTCGCTGGAAGGAGCTGACACATATCGGCCAACCAGTGTCGCAGCCTGCAAAGCCTGCCCCGAACTGATTGAACTGGAAAAGTTTTCAAAGGATTTTTGTAAATCCTGAATTCCTGAAACGGTACTGAATTGAGCCATTTGCCCCAGGAAATCTCCATTGTCCATAGGTTTTAAGGGATCTTGATGAGTCAACTGGGTTGTCATTAGTTTTAAAAACTGATCCTGCTGTAAAGTGGCTTCTTTTTTGGTATTTTTTTCGACCGTTTTCAGCCCCAGATCCTGATACTGTTTTAATGCATCAATTGCCATTAATGTATCTCCTATTGTCCCATTCTTAATGTCTGCATCATCAATTGTTTGGCAGTGTTTAAGACCTCAATATTATTTTGATAAGATCGCGATGCTGACATCATATTGGCCATTTCTTCCACCGTATTAACATTCGGTTTATAGATATAGCCATTTTCATCGGCCATAGGATGATTGGGCGCATATTCCATCACCGGAGGCGCCTGACTTTCGACCACACCCAGCACATTAACCCCGCCCGCTGAATTTTTTTCATCCAACACATTTTTCAATTCCGCGGCAAAAACCGGCTGCCTGGATTTGTAAACCTGGTCAATACTACTGCTCACACTGTTGGCGTTGGAAATATTACTCGCCACCAGATTCAAACGTAGATTTTGTGCATTCATGCCGCTACCGGCAATATCAAAAATTTTCATCGAAGACATGTTTATTCTCCTCTGATTGCAGTCATCAGTCCTTGAAACCTGCCATTGATAAATCGCAGGCTGGCCTGATATTGAATGGCATTTTCGGCATATTTTGCCTGTTCGATATGTTCTTCTACGGTATTGCCATCTAACGAAGCCTGACCGGGATTACGATATTTCAAATCCGCACCCAGCCATTCCCGGCCTGGAGACAAATGTCCCACCTGCGTCCGTTCCATGCTGACATGTTCATTACCGCTCTGTTGTTTTAACACTGATTTAAAATCCAAATCACGGGCTTTGTAATCCGGAGTATCCGCATTCGCCAGATTTGCCGCCAATAATTCGCTGCGTTTTTCCCGCATCGTCAAAGCCAGAGGATGCATTCCCAAAGCATTATCAAAATTTATAGCCATATTCGTCACCTTCTTGTCTTTTTCAAAAGAACAAGCAGTAACTGTACCAACAGGCTCATACAATATGATTAGCATTGTCTAATCTAGCTGGCAACGCATCTAAGTAACAGAACTCAGAAAGATTTCAGAAGTAAGAAAGACTAAAACGGCAAAGAGTTGCCGCTTATGATGCATATTGCCTAATGCCAGATTTTTGACATTTTTATCGGATGGGGTTGATGAAATAAGGAATCGCTGATTAATCAGCGATTCCTGTTGCTCGGAGAGGCACAACCCAATAATGACTGCAAGCTATTGATTTTTAGATAAAATCAGAAGTCGAATTTTCGTTATATGGGTGTTTATGAAATTTTCTGATAGTACCTTGAGATACCTTTGACAGGTTTAAAGACGCTCAAATCCAGCGGCATGGATTCCGTACTGCTTAAAAACAAATACCCGCCTGGCTCAAGAATATCCGCCATTCGGGTTAAAATATCGCGTTTTATCTCCTCGGAAAAATAAATCAGCACATTCCGGCAAAATATCACATCAAACCGTCCCAGCACTGAAAAAGGCTTTAACAAATTAAATTGTTGAAACCTGACCCGGTTAGTCACACCTGGCTTCAACTGATAATGTTCGCCTGTTCTGATGAAATACTCGGTTTTAATGACATCATCAATCCCTCTTGATAACTCTTGTTCACTGTAAGTCGCCTGCTTTGCGGCAGTAATCACCGAATCAGAAATATCGGTGCCAATAATTTGCACATTTTGATGGTGCCTGCCGGCCTTTAACACTTTATCAACACAAATTCCAATCGTATAAGGTTCCTGACCGGAAGAACACGCAGCCGACCAGATTCTTATGGTTCCTTGTTTTTGCTGTAACAGGTCTGGCAATACCGTTTCCGCCAACGCTGTAAACTGCGCACTATCTCGATACCAAAAAGTCTCATTCGTTGTCATGGCATCAACAACCGCAGTTTTTAGCATCTTGCTTTGCATTCGGTTTGCCATAATGACATCAACCAATTCGGCATAAGAAGCCAGATTAAACTTCTCCAACAAAAATGCCAGGCGACTTTGTACCAGATACTGTTTATTATCTCCCAGCATAATGCCACAGGACTGAGCAAGATAGTCTTTAATAAGCTGGTAATCCTGCGTTGATACCTCTGGCCTTTGTTTACTTTTCAGTCCTTTATCTAACATTTATACACAACACGCTTCAATCAGGCCCTGGCCTGTCTTTGCTCATGATAATTTTTCAATTGATTTTGTATTGTCGTAATCAACGCATCCGGTTCAAATTTGGCCAGAAACTCATTCGCCCCCACTTTTTGCACCATAGACGTATTAAAAACCCCACTCAAAGAGGTATGTAATACCAGATAAACATCTTTCATCAGCGGATCAGCCTTGATTTTAGTCGCTAGCGTGTAACCATCCATCCTCGGCATTTCAACATCCGAGATAATCAAACTGTAATGTTCAGAAATATCAACTCCCTGCCCGGCAAGTTCAGACAAATGCTCCCAGGCTTCCTGTCCATCCTTAAAAGCTACACATTCCAGTCCCACCTGCTCACAGACCTTTTTAACCTGACTCCTGGCAACCAAGGAATCATCCACAATCATAACCCGGTCGTCATTAGCATCTAAAGTTTCATCTACAAGCTCATGAGAAGCTTCTTCCTGTCCGCCAATCACTTCCTTCATGACTTTTTCAACATCAATCACTTCAATCAGCTCATCTTCAAATTCTGTCACCGCTGTTAAATAACTTTCCTTACCGGCGCCTCCGGGTGGTGCATTGACCGCATCCCAGCCAATATTAATAATTCTGTCAACTGAGCCCACCATAAACCCCTGAACGCCTCTGTTATATTCCGTAACAATCACATAAGCACTGGCATCCCGATTTAAAGCAGGCAAACCGATTGACATGGATAAATCAAGCACAGGAATAGTTTTCCCCCGTAAATGCGCGACACCACAAATCACCGAATGGGATTTGGGTATCTGCGTTAACTGCGGGCACTGAATCACTTCCTGCACCTTAAACACATTAATGCCAAAGCGTTGCCGCCCTTTTAATTTGAACAATAACAACTCGAACCGGTTATGTCCGGCCAGTTTGGTCCGTTGATCAACACCTTCCAATACTCCAGCCATGTTTGACCCCTTAAATTTTTACCCATACGTCTGAGAACACAAATAAAGGTATACCCAGACTTTCACATCCACCCATGCCCACTGTGGAATACCTCTATTCAATCTTTAACACTGAAGTATAACGGCTTTTTAAAATTTTACTTTAGCAGGCAACATAATTTTTGATAGAGACCTGCCCGCATTGAATTAAGATGAAATTTCCCAATCACTTTTCATGCAATGGCCCGAATAATGCATGTTAAATTTTAATCCTATTTTGTGACAGATTTCCGACACCGGCTAATGAAAAAAATCCTGCACATATTAATATGGCTATTGCTTCAGAATGAAGCTTTTGCCCAAACCCAATCCTTTGATGCTATTCACCATGCAATAAAAGAATTTATTGCTGCTGAATTTAAAATAAGTACCGATTATCGCTATCAAGTCAGTCAACTTGACCATCGCTTAAAATTACCTGCCTGCTCTGACAAACTTCAAGTTTTCAGCGTAAAAGGAACATTAACCCCCGGCCGGAATGCTTTGGGAGTCCGCTGTCAAAAAGAAAAAAAATGGACTGTTTATACCAGTGTTAATATTCAGGCATTTAAAAATATTCTGGTATTAACACGCCCCGTCAAACGGGGTGAATTACTCGGCAAACATCATTTAGCCTTTCAAAAAACCGACATCAGCCAATTACATCAAGGCTATATGGATGATGTAAAATCAGTCCTCAACAAACAAGCTAAAAGAAATCTTGCCAGGGGTACCCTCTTAAACAACCGCTTAATTGCCGAGCCAGCTCTGGTAAAAAGAGGTGAAAGAGTAAGAATTCAGTCCGGTAACGCTTTTTTTCAAATCAGCATGTCTGGAATTGCAATGATGAACGGCACCTTGGGACAAAACATTAAAATCAGAAATATCAATTCAAAAAAGATTGTACAGGCAACCGTTGTTAAACCAGGATTGGTATCTGTTTTTTAAAAAGAAATATTTATTAAAGTTATTGATTAACATGCCGCTAACCTCTGCAGATAAATATTAACAGGACATTCAACATGGCTATCAACCCACTTAACGGCAAAACAACAGCACATTTTCAGCGTACAAACCTGCAGTCAGACAAAAAGAACACATCTGAAATTGATTCTGCACCCGTCAAGCAAAACAGTCAGGATCAATTCGATGCGTCCAGCGTCACACAAAAAATTAAACAGGCATTAGAGTCATCGCCCTCAACACCCGTGATCAATGAAGAAAAAATCACAGCTGTAAAAGCGGCGTTGCAAGCAGGCAATTACCAGATTGATGCCGACAGCATCGCTGAAAAAATGCTGCAATTTGATAACCCATCAGACAGTGCGTAAATTATGATAAAAAAAACTTATCCTATCACCGAGAAATTACTAGCCAAGGGATTAGAGCTTAATCAACAGCTGTTTGAACTGCTTACTCAAGAAGCCGACCAGCTAAAAACAAAAAACACGACAGCGAGTATCAACAAACTCAGCCAGCAAAAAAAACAGCTGGCATCACAGATAGAACAATTCTCGCAACAGCTGACTCAAATACTGAACACCGAAAACCTTAGTCTTGATAAGACTGGTTTGGATGAATATTTTTCAATCGCAGCAAATGCCGGGTTTTCCACAGAACAAGGAATGCAGCATTGGGGAACAATAAAAAACCTGATTAAAAAAATTCATCATTTAAACGAACAAAATGGCGCCAGTATCAGTCTTTTACTCAGACACAACCAACGTATCCAGCAAATATTCCGTGGCCAGTCACAAACAACCACAACTTATAGTCTGGACGGCAGCACAACAACAGAAAAAACCTCCAGAACACTGGTTTCAGTTTAGTACCTTTAAGGAAGCGCTGAACAAATCATTCCTGATTTGTCTGCGCCAGCAAAGCGAAAATGCGATTTCTTCGCAATACACGACAAACCAGCTTGCCAATTTGTAGTGATTAAAAAAACCATCAAAAATCCTAATCACAAAAACAAAGACATATGCTAGAATTGCAGGAATAATTTGTCCCGATAGCTCAGCTGGATAGAGCGGCCCCCTCCTAAGGGGCAGGCCGGGGGTTCGACTCCCTCTCGGGACGCCA